>NZ_JBFROV010000050.1:0-1058 GCF_041471725.1 Vibrio sp. 10N.261.51.F12
TCTATCGATAACGCTCCAGAAGAGCGCGAACGTGGTATCACAATCGCTACTTCTCACGTTGAGTACGATACTCCAGCGCGTCACTACGCACACGTTGACTGTCCAGGACACGCGGATTATGTTAAAAACATGATCACTGGTGCTGCTCAAATGGACGGCGGTATCCTAGTTGTTGCTGCGACAGATGGCCCTATGCCTCAAACTCGTGAGCACATCCTACTTGGTCGTCAAGTTGGTATCCCTTACATCATCGTATTCATGAACAAATGTGACATGGTTGATGACGAAGAGCTACTTGAGCTAGTAGAAATGGAAGTTCGTGAACTTCTTTCTGAGTACGAATACCCAGGTGATGACCTTCCAGTCATCCAAGGTTCTGCACTTGGCGCACTAAACGGCGAAGAGCAATGGGAAAACAAAATCGTTGAGCTTGCAGAAGCACTAGATTCTTACATCCCAGAACCAGAGCGTGCTATTGACCAACCGTTCCTACTACCTATTGAAGATGTATTCTCAATTCAAGGTCGTGGTACAGTTGTTACTGGTCGTATCGAGCGCGGTATCCTACGTGTAGGTGACGAGATCGAAATCGTTGGTATCAAAGAAACGACTTCTACTACTTGTACTGGTGTTGAAATGTTCCGTAAACTGCTTGACGAAGGTCGTGCAGGTGAGAACGTTGGTGCACTTCTACGTGGTACTAAGCGTGATGACGTTGAACGTGGCCAAGTACTTGCTGCTAAAGGTTCAATCAACCCACACACTAAGTTCGAGTCTGAAGTATACGTACTTTCTAAAGACGAAGGCGGCCGTCATACTCCGTTCTTCAAAGGCTACCGTCCACAGTTCTACTTCCGTACAACTGACGTAACTGGTGATATCTCTCTACCAGAAGGCGTAGAAATGGTAATGCCTGGCGACAACATCCAAATGGTTGTTGAGCTAATCGCTCCAATCGCAATGGACGAAGGTCTACGTTTTGCTATCCGTGAAGGTGGCCGTACTGTAGGCGCTGGTGTTGTTGCTAAGATCTTTGCTTAATTTTTAGCAAAATCTTG
>NZ_JBFROV010000051.1:0-247 GCF_041471725.1 Vibrio sp. 10N.261.51.F12
CACAGATTGATATAGGTTTATATTGTTAAAGAGCTTTGCTTTCAATGCCTTAGCACTTAAGCAGGACGCGTATAATACGCTATCCACTTTGAAAGTCAACATAATATTCTAAGTAATCACTTAAAAAACTATGGTGACTGAACTCTATCGAGTTCAATCAAAATTAAAGCCTGGCGATGTCCTACTCTCACATGGGGAAACCCCACACTACCATCGGCGCTACTGTATTTCACTTCTGAGTTCGGCA
>NZ_JBFROV010000052.1:0-1693 GCF_041471725.1 Vibrio sp. 10N.261.51.F12
CTAGGAACTAGGAACTGCTCTTCCCTAGGGCCGCTTTAAATCAAAACAGCCTCTCCTACTGTACAACTCGTAGAGAGAGGCTAATTTAGAACAACAAAAGCCTATTGGGCTGGTGATGTTACTGTTGTTGCTGTGCTGTCATCCGAAGATGCAACGGCAACGACTGTCACTGCAGCTGCAGCGCCAACAGCGATAGCACCGGTTGTTGCTGCGCCAGCAGCACCACCAGCAGCGCCACCAGCACCAGCTGCGCCAGCTTCTGCTTCCGCAAAGGCTGGGCTAGCCATGCCCGCTGCAATCGCCATTACTAATGCGATTTTTTTCATGATTATATTCCTTTACTCAATTATCGATAATTCAGTGCACTCAGTTGAACACACTGACTTGTCATGTTAATGGAAAGTGTAAAGCGTTGTAAATGGGATTTTTTTTACAATTTGCTGACAAAGGGAGGGAAAAGCGGAAAAAGCGGTTAAATAAGGTCCTGGGGCCTGGAAAAAGCACTTTGGGGCACCTGTTGAGTGGTGAGTTTTAATTTCAATATTTTTAAATTGCTTCCAGAAAACCCCGACTACCCGATCTCACTCAAAATACCCCTAGGAACCAGATTGGCTTTTCCCAGGACCCAGGACCGCTCTTTTCCGCTCTTCCCCAATCTTCTCCCCCATTTCCCCCTTCGCATTAAATCTTATATACTCAAACCAATTATCCCATTCAAATTGGAAGAGTTTTATGATCATTGTAACTGGCGGCGCTGGCATGATTGGCAGCAACATTATCAAGGCGTTAAACCAAGCAGGCCACAACGATATCCTGGTTGTAGACAATTTGAAAAACGGGCGTAAATTTCAAAACCTGGTTGATCTTGATATTACCGATTATATGGATCGTGATGATTTCTTAACGCAGGTCATGGCGGGTGACGATTTTGGCCCTATCGAAGCGGTGTTCCATGAAGGGGCGTGCTCTGCGACGACGGAGTGGGATGGCAAATATGTCATGCTCAATAACTATGAGTACTCAAAAGAAGTGCTTCATTACTGTTTAGAGCGTGAGATTCCGTTCTTGTATGCGTCTTCTGCTGCCACTTATGGCGATACGACGGTATTTAAAGAAGAGCGTGAATACGAGGGCGCGTTGAATGTATACGGCTACTCTAAGCAACAGTTCGATAACTACGTACGTCGTTTAACCGCCGATGCTGAAGCGCACGGTGAAACGCTGTCACAGATTACGGGTTTTCGTTACTTCAATGTGTACGGCCCTCGTGAGCAGCACAAAGGCAGCATGGCTTCGGTGGCTTTCCACTTGAATAACCAGATGAACGCGGGTGAGAATCCTAAGTTGTTTGAAGGAAGTGCTCAATTTAAACGTGATTTCGTTTATGTTGGCGATGTAGCAGCCGTTAACCTGTGGTTCTTGGAAAATGGTGTTTCAGGTATTTTCAACTGTGGTACCGGCAAGGCAGAAACATTTGAAGCGATTGCGGAAGCGGCAATTAAGCACCATGGTAAAGGAGTAATAGAAAACATTCCTTTCCCTGATCACTTGAAAGGTGCTTATCAAGAGTTTACCCAGGCGGATTTGACTAAACTGCGGGCTGCGGGTTGTGATGTTGAGTTTAAGACGGTTGCTGAGGGTGTGGCTGAGTATTTGGCGATTGTGAATAGTTAATAGGTCCTGGGTCCTGGGT
>NZ_JBFROV010000052.1:2537-35501 GCF_041471725.1 Vibrio sp. 10N.261.51.F12
GGTCCTGGGTCCTGCAGGATTGTGTATTAAAGACGACACCTGTCAACGACAACCAACGGTTTTCCGTATATTCACCACAAGCACCACCTAGGGCCTAGGAACCGCTCTTTCCTAGGACCATTTTTAGTTTTAAAGGATACCACCATGAACATTCTTATGGCCCTCTCCCAGCTTGAAGTGACGGGAGCAGAAGTCTACGCCACGACGGTTGGCAATGAATTAACCGCTCGAGGTCATAATGTGTTTTATGTGTCTGACACGTTAACCAAGCCTCATGATGGTCCCTTTTTTTCTTTGCGTTTTAATAAGCGCAGTGTGCCGCGTCGTTTTTGGCATGTGGGTTATTTAATTTATCTCATCAAGAAGCACAACATTCAGCTTGTGCATGCGCATTCACGCGCCTCGAGTTGGAGTTGTCACGTCGCGTGTAAGTTGACGGGTACGCCTATGGTAACGACCGTGCATGGTCGCCAGCCCTCGCATCGAACCCGTAAAAAATTTCATGCTATGGGTGACAAAGCGCTTCCGGTGTGTGAGGCGATTCGTAATCAATTGGGTAAAGATCTTGAGGTGCCGTCGCATAAGATGATGGTTGCTAGAAACGGCATTGAAACGCGTCACTTTTTCCCTACAGAGCCTCCCAAAAACGATAAGCCCGTTATTACTATTATTGGCCGTCTTACCGGCCCAAAAGGGGATCTATGCTATCGCCTGCTTGATGAGTGCCTCGATACTGCCCTGTATCATATTAAAGTGGTCTCAGGTTCAGCGATGGAGCCTCGTTTCGAGCGTTTTCAAGGTGATGTCGAATTTACTGGCTACACCAACGATGTGGCAGCGCTGCTCCATGAATCTGATTTAGTGATTGGTGCTGGCAGAGTGGCGATGGAGTCATTGCTTTGTGGTCGCCCTACGCTTGCTATTGGTGAAGCTAATAACATAGGTATTGTAACACCGACGAATGTGGCACAAGCAATGGCTACCAATTTTGGTGATATTGGCCCCAAAGATTTAGATATTGATTTTTCTGCTATCGCTCAGCAAATCGAAGTTGGTCTGACGACCTCGCACTGTGAACCAGAGGTTTCCAGCACGATTCGAGACAACTACGACTTAGCCAATGTCACCGATCAGCTTGAAACAATCTATCAAGATGTGGTCATCAAAAAGGTGAAGAAAGACATCCCTGTCATCATGTACCATCGCTTTATCGATAATGATGATCAGAAAGGGGTGCACGGGACTTATCTGCACGTCGACATGCTTGAAAAGCACTTTAAACTCATCAAAAAAATGGGCTTTGAAGCGATTACCTTTGAAGATCTCAGCAAATTAAAAATGATTGATCGCCTTAATCCTAAAAAGCGCTACATCATGATTACTGTTGATGATGGTTATGTTGATAACCTCACGCTCTTACTGCCTTTGTTAGAAAAATACGATTTAAAAGCCGTCGTCTATGCGGTGACCGGCGAGACGTTTAATCGCTGGGATGTCGAGAACGACGCTAACCCGGAAAAACGGGTCGAGTTAATGAACTCGGAGCAATTAAAGCAACTGGCAGACTCTGGTCGAGTGGAGATTGGTGGGCACACACTGCATCATCCGATGCTTTCTACGTTATCCCCAGCAGAACAAGAAAAAGAAATTAATGACAATAAACACATTCTCGAAACTCTGTTAGGTAAGCCTCTCACGTCTTTTGCTTACCCTTATGGTGACCTAGACGATTCCAGTAAAGCTATCGCGCAGCATGCGGGTTATCAGTACGCTGTGGCGACTAACTCCGGTCCGCTTGCATTTCATCAAGACTCGTATCAAATTCGCCGTATCGCTATTTTTCCAAAGACCGATGTATTTGGGCTGTGGCGTAAAATCAAAGGCGATTACCTGTTTAGAAAGTACGGCAAAATGGGGATCCAGAGTGTACCGTTTAAGATTCGACGTCGAAACAAGATTCGGGTCGATGATGCGTCCTGTGTCAAAGCACACAAAAAATGTCGCATTCGTGACTGTAATATCACCTTGAAAGGCGATAACAATGTGCTTATTTTTGAAGAAGGTGCCAACCTGCGAGGCGTAAACGTTGAACTAGACGGCTCGCATTGCACCGTTGTCATTGGCAAACACAGTGTGATAGGCGGTGGCTGCTTTATTTCAGCGAGAGAAAAAGGCACAACCTTGACGATCGGTGAACACTGCATGCTTTCTAGAAATGTAAAACTAATGACCAGTGATGGCCACGATATTACGGTTGACGGCAAGCGTATCAACCCTGCGAGAGATATTAGTATCGGTGATCGCGTTTGGCTTGCTGACAATGTCACGATATTAAAAGGCGCATCCGTAGGAAATGGGGCAATTATTGGTATTAACGCTACGGTTACTAAGGCAATCCCTGAACGTACCATTGCGGTAGGAACCCCTGCAAAAGTCGTGCAACACAATGTAGAATGGTCAGAAGAGTTAACCTATTAAGTTGAACGTGATGAAAATACTCATAATAGGCCCGTCATGGGTCGGTGATATGGTGATGTCGCAAAGTCTCTATATTACGCTAAAACAGTTGCATCCACAGGCTACGATTGATGTTTTAGCACCGGCTTGGTGTAAGCCTATTCTAGAGCGAATGCCGGAAATAGAGACGGCCATCGAGATGCCTATTGGACATGGTAAATTTGACCTAAAAGGGCGATACCAGCTAGGTAAATCTTTACGCGGCAAAGGCTACACCCATGCCTTTGTGCTGCCCAATTCCGCCAAGTCGGCGTTGATTCCAATGTTTGCAGGGATACCAAAGCGTATTGGCTGGAAAGGTGAATCACGTTACGGCCTGTTGAATGATTTAAGACCTGACAAACGTATCTTCCAATATATGGTTGAGCGGTATGTCGCGCTCGCCTATTCGAAATCAGAGATGCGCCAGCAGGTTCAACTCGAACGCTGCTCTCCCCCTCAGTTATATGTTGACCCATCACTGCAAGCCCAAACGCTCGCCAAGTTTCACTTGAATGCGGAGAAGCCGATCATCGGTTTATGCCCAGGTGCCGAATTTGGACCAGCCAAGCGATGGCCTGATGAATATTATGCCACGACGGCTCAGTATCTCATCGAACAAGGGCATCAAGTGTGGTTATTTGGCTCAGCGAAAGACAAAGAGGTCACTGAAAAAATTCGCACGCAACTTAGTCTCGATGCTCAGCAACAGTGTTTTAACCTTGCTGGGGAAACGAGTTTGATTGAAGCCGTGGATTTACTGGCCGCCTGCCATACGGTTATCTGTAACGATTCTGGTCTCATGCACGTCTCGGCCTCTGTTGGCTGCAATATTATTGCCGTCTATGGTTCCAGTTCTCCAGACTATACGCCACCGCTGTCTCAAAACGTTGCGGTGGTTCATACTGACATCGAGTGTCGCCCTTGCTTCAAGCGTGAATGCCCACTAGGGCATCAAAAATGCCTAACCGAACTGAAGCCAGAGGTTGTCATCGCTCAATTTAACCAATTAAATGGAACCCCATCATGAAGCATTTGTGGTACGAAAAAGGTGCTTACGCCTCTAAAAAAGCTAAGGCCTATATCGCCAACGAATTTTCACCCGAGAAAATCAAGAAAATCGCCGTAATTCGTCATGCGGCGCTTGGTGATCAAGTGATTACCCGTCCTTTCCTGATTGAGGCTCGTCGATTTTTTCCAAATGCTGAGATTACCCTAGTGGGTGTGGCCAACTATCAGTATGGCTTGCCCTCTGATCTTGTTGATCACACCATTATCATGGCCGATCGCATTCAAAAGAAAGACATGTCTGTTAAACAACAATTGGACAATTTTCGCCAACTGGATGAACAAGATATTATTTTTGATCTCGCAGGGACCAGTCGCTCGCACTGGATGACCTTTTTTAGCCAAGCAAAGCTAAAGTTTGGTTTCCCATATCACTCAATTATGCGTGGCACACTGTATAACATCGCGGTTTTTCGCTCTGATTTCCAACCAGAGTTAGAGTGCATGTTAGACATGCTCAAGATGCTGGGTCATAGCCCTAAGATGCCGTTAGATTTTGGCTATCCAAAGCATGATGATGTGTATGTAGACAGTGAGCAGCCAGAGATCTTCTATTTCAATGGCGCCTCACAGACTCGTAAGATCCTGACACAAGAGCAAATGAAGCAACTGATGGAGAAAGTCACCACGGAACTCCCTCACTATAAGCATGTCTACCTAGAGGGTAAGAATGACTTTGAAAAAGCAGACTTTCTTACCGATTTAACGACGAAAGATAACTTTGCTATTCAACCTTGCTTAGACTTAGACGCACTGATTGAAAGAATTGCCAAAGCGAAACTTGTCGTCGCACCCGATACCGGGATACGAAATATTGCGGTATCAACGTATACGCCAACCGTAGGTATCTTTTATATCACGGTGCCATTTCGTTATACGCCACTGGATGGACGTCACCATATAGTGATGAATGCCAATGGCGACATTCCGTCAAATGAACAAATTATCGAAGCGATTCATTACGCTCTTTAGGTAAATTATGTCTACAAAGAAGCCGACTATTTCCATCATCTGTCCTTGTTACAATGAGCAAGAGGTTCTGCACATTTTCATGGAGCGTATTACTGCTGTTCTTAGTGACACGCAGTACGACTATGAGCTTATCCTGATCAATGATGGCAGCAAAGATGACACACTCAGCGTTCTCAATACGATAAAAGAGCAAGACAAACACGTCCGTGTCGTGAATCTTTCGCGTAACTTCGGCAAAGAAGCGGCATTAACCGCTGGTCTTGACCTTGCTCGAGGCGAGGTGGTCATTCCTATCGACGCCGATTTACAAGATCCTCCTGAGCTCATTCATGATTTCCTAAGAGAATGGGAAAATGGCTTTGATGTTGTGGTTGCCAAACGTGTTGATCGCAGTACGGATACCTGGGCAAAGAAACTAAGTGCCGAGCTTTTTTATAAATTCCACAATGCTGTTGCTCAAGTAGAGATTCCTGAAAATGTCGGTGACTTTCGCTTAATTAACCGACGTGTAGTAGATGCAATTCAGTTACTTCCTGAAAACCAGCGTTTTATGAAGGGGATTTTCTCGTGGGTTGGCTTTAAAACGTCGGTCGTTGAATATAAGCGTGACGCACGAGAAGCAGGCGAAACCAGTTTTAACGGCTGGAAGTTGTGGAACTTTGCCTTAGACGGCATTACCAGTTTTAGCACCGCACCGCTGCGTATTTGGCTTTATGTGGGCGGATTCATTTCTGCGCTGTCATTTATTTATGGCAGTCTGACCATTATTAAAACGCTTATCTATGGCATTGATTCACCCGGTTATGCATCACTGATCACTGTGATACTCTTTCTTGGTGGCGTACAGCTTATTGGTATTGGTGTGATGGGTGAATATGTCGGTCGGCTCTATATGGAATCGAAACGACGTCCAACGTACATTATCGAAAGCGACGATTACCACGATAAAGATGATGCTTCTGACAAGAAGAATGCCTTAGAAAAGGGCGAGCATAGTGAGTGATCTGCTCAATCGCTTATTACAATATCGTATTGTACGATTCGGCTTAACGGGCGGACTGGCGACCGCTATTCATATTAGCGTCGCTTTTGTCTTCTTGGCTTACATCAAAGATAATGTATTTTTAGCTAATATCTGCGGATTCACTCTCGCTTTTATTTTCTCTTATTTTGCACAAACTGTGTTGGTGTTTAGGCACAAGGTAAACTGGGGAAATGCGGCTCGCTTCTTTTTGGTCCAATTTGGCTCTTTGATGGCAGCACAAGGGATTAGTGAGCTGTTTTCTAACGTGATACTTTCTGGCGTTAACAGTTATCTACGTGTCATTATCGTTGTCTTCATTTTGCCTATTATTACCTATGTCGTACATAAGGTGTGGACATTCTCAGAAGCTAGAGCTTAGAGCTTAAGATGTCGAAATAAGAAACACGAAACACGAAACACGAAACAAGCAGTAACCACTTGGTATTTTAATAGACCTTGTTTTTATTCACTTATACTTCAGGACGTTGACTCTCAACATGTTATCAAAATCTTTTTTAGATAAAAACTTCACCGCCCTTTACTTACTGGGCCTCATCGTGGGTCTCGGGTTTGCTTTTGTCTACGCAGACAATCAAATCCTCCTTGGCGACCAGATGCAAATGATCGAAAAGGGCTACCTTGGTGCGTACGCTGATGTGTGGTTGAACTTTGGTAATGGTGCCAGTGCGGTAGGAAATGTTCCTGGTTCGCTTTCTACGTGGTTAGTGGCGGGTCCATTGCTGGTATGGGACTCACCTTGGGCGCCAGTGTTGTTATTGTTCGCAATGCGCATCGCTTCTTTGTTCCTACTCGACTCTGTGCTCAAGCAAATCTTTGATAAACCGATGCGTTTGGCTTTCTTAGCCCTGTATTGGCTTAACCCTTGGTTACTGTACGACAGTCTTCTTTATAATCCATCTTATTTGTGCTTCTTCGCTTCTCTGCACCTTTGGAGCGCATTCAAGATGAGAGAAGGTAAGTCATTTATCTATACCTTCTTGCACATCCTATCTATTGGATTAGCGATGCAGCTTCATTACTCGTGGCCTGTTCTCGCCGTCTTATCGCTGTACATGTTTTATCGCGAAATGGGCAAGGTGTCTTGGGTGGGATTTACCGCTGCGCTGGTTGTGCTAATGGTCTCTCTGATACCGTACTCCCAAGAATATCTAGCAAATGATGAACTGAGTAGGGATGATAGCGATCGCTATATTGGTTATGGATTAGTCCACGTTTATCCTGTTTTAAAAGCGCTACTTTATTGGGTTCGTTATGCTTCTTTACTCTTCTCAAACAAGGTCATCGCTTACAGTGAGTTTCATTGGTTTACGAGTATTGAGTTCCTTAGAATCGCAGCGCTGTATTTGTGGAAAGGGATTATCTTCTTAATCGGCGGCTTGTCCGTTGTGTTGTCGGCCAAAGTCAGCTGGGATTGGTGGAAGTCGATCAAGAATGACATCAAACGCGTCCCCAATACACCTGTCGTCAAAGACAAAGCGCAATGGCTCAAACTCTATGCCTTTGGTGCGGTGATTGGTGTTTTAGTCAGCGCGGCATTATCGCCAATCACGTTCTCCTATTGGCATTTAATCTTGATTTATCCATTCGCCTTGATTCCTATGATATTTGCTATTCAACGTTACTCGGAGAGTCATGGGCATCTAGTGGCAAAAATTGCACCCGTCGTCGTTGGGTATTTATTGGTGATTAATGTTTTGGCATCTCATGACAGCATTAAGTACTCGTATACCGTTAGCTTTAGCGATCAGGTTAATCAGTATTTACTCGAAACGCCTAAGAAGTATAAATTGGACCAACGCGATGCATTCAAGGGGCTACTATAACCATGCTACGAGTCCTTTATTCTTTACTTCTAGCACTAATTGCGCCTTTATTTCTTTACGGTTTATACAAAAAAAAACCAGGAAAGCCATCGGTAGGCGCTAGATGGAAAGAGCATTTTGGGGTGACGCCTTTATTGGCGCTTCGCTCCAATGAAGCCGGAGGTCCCTTATGGATTCACGCGGTTTCCGTTGGTGAGGTCATTGCGGTTTCCCCCCTTATAAAGGCGATTAAACAACAACATCCGTCCCTTGTGGTTGTGGTAACCACAACCACACCGACTGGCGCAGAACAAGCAGAAAAACTCGGTGATTTAATCCATCACCGATACATGCCATTAGATTTTGGGTTCGCATTGCGTCGTTATATCCGCATTATCCAACCTAGCCAATTGTTGATAATGGAAACAGAGCTATGGCCTAACACTCTGCATGCTGCAGCAACGGCGCAGATCCCAGTTAGTATTCTCAATGCTAGGCTTTCTGAACGGTCTTATCAGCGCTATAAAAAAGTGAACGGGGTTGTTCGCTCTATGTTTTCACACCTTCAGCATATTTATTGCCAAAATAGCGATGACCAAATACGGTTTCATAACCTTGGTGTCCCGATGTCAAAAATCACAGTCACGGGTTCTATAAAGTATGATATTCAGGTTGATCCAATGACTCGTCAACATGGTCGCCAACTAAAAGAGCTATTGGGAAGCCGCCCTGTATGGGCCGCCGCCAGTACTCATTCTGGTGAAGATGAGTTGATTATCGAGGCACATAAGGCCTTGTTAGTCACTCATCCCAACGCCCTGCTCATACTGATACCTAGGCACCCAGAACGATTTAATCAGGTCTTTGAGCTTTGTCAGCAATTGGGGTGTGACACCGTTCGACGAACCCAAGTTCACGATAGCTTGCCAGCAAGCTCTCAAGTCTATCTTGCCGATACCATGGGGGAAATGATGATCATCCTTGGTGCTGCAGATATTTGTTTTATGGGTGGAAGCTTACTTGGCGACAAAGTTGGCGGACACAATTTATTAGAGCCGGCTGCATTAGGCGTGCCCACACTCATCGGTCCAAGCTATTTCAATTTTAATGAGATTACGGAGGTATTAACCTCCAGAGACGCCACCCTTGTCGTCAGCGCTCCTGAGCTTGCCGCGACATTAAACCAGCTATTCAATCATCCTCAGCAATTATCAGTAATGCGTCAAGCAAGCTTGGAGGTTGTGGCTGAAAATCGTGGTAGTATACAAACCACAATAGATCGCATGTATTTATAATTATGTTTCGTATAAGAACTACATGCCTAAATAACCTCGTGTGGCTATAACCTCCTAGGTCTATAGCCACCTATTTTACTTTTATTCGTTTTAAGGGTTTAAGTTTTGATGGATATCAGCTCAAAAATACAGGCGTCGTCGCATTCAGGTGCGACGCTGCAAGTACTTCAAGAGTCTGGCGAGTACTTTGTTCGCAAGCAGATTCATTCCGCCATTGACAAAAACCTGAGTGCGATTCAAAAACAACGTCGTTTTAAATCGATTAAAACACCCAGTTACGACATCATCGCTATCCCAGTCACGGATATTGATCATCAAGAAGATGAGCTTTCTATCATGATGCCTTATATCGAAGGTTTGGGTGGTGAACAAGTTGCCTACAAAGGCTCCAAAACCGTAGCAAAAAACCTTAAAGTTGCTCTGGATTTTTATCTGATCAATGGC
Source organism: Vibrio sp. 10N.261.51.F12 (assembly GCF_041471725.1). Taxonomy (NCBI): domain Bacteria; kingdom Pseudomonadati; phylum Pseudomonadota; class Gammaproteobacteria; order Vibrionales; family Vibrionaceae; genus Vibrio; species Vibrio sp. 10N.261.51.F12. The sequence continues at coordinate 11,660 of NZ_JBFROV010000052.1, forward strand.
ATCGCTCTCAGTGATGACCAGCTCTATCCTGTCGACTCTGTGATAGATAAGCTAGAGCAAATATCGAATAACTTGGAAGATAAATGGTCTCTTTTCCCTGATCTTGAGTCACACCTAGCGACGTTCAAGCAATATTGTAATAAAGACCTATTGATGCCAATGGGTGAGTGTCATGGTGATTTAACGCTCTCCAACCTTAAGGTCACTGAAGAAAATCAACTCGCACTGTTTGATTTCCTCACGTGCGAGATTAATAGCCCTATCCAAGATGCTGCCAAGTTAATACAAGACTTCGAGTATGGGTGGAGCTTTAGAAAAGAGAAGGTCAGCGTTCGTATTAAAGGTGAGATTTTTTGTGAGCATGCTATGCCCTCTTTTCTCAAAACCCTAGACCGACTCTTCTTCTATGAAATGAGAGTCGTAGAAACTTTAACCATATTGCGGATTGCCCCTTATATCCAAGAACAGGACAATGTTACTATTGACTGGTTCAACAACGTCATGAAAAAAACCATGCGCAAAATAATAGGATAACTATGTTTACGTTAATTCTTCCCGTCGCCGGACGCTCCTCTCGATTCCCTAATATGCGTCCAAAGTGGCTGCTTACCATGCCTGATGGCAAACTCATGATCGAAAAATCAATCGAGAACATCGATTTAGATGTATTTGATCGTGTTGTGGTTGTGTGTCTCAAAGAGCACCTAGAAAAGTACACATCAGAGGAAATGGTTTTAGAGAGCTTTGAGAAAAGTTGTGGCGTAAAACCCGACTTAGTCATTCTGGATGAGCCAACATCATCCCAATCCGACACGATTTATCAAGCGATTAAGCAAGGTAATATTGAAGGTTCAATCTTCATCAAGGATTGCGACAACCTCTTTACTTGTTCACCAGAGCCTATCAACTCGGTTGCAACCATAGACCTAAATGACATTGAATTAGTCGATGCTAAAAATAAGAGTTATGTCGAAGTTGATTCTCTTGATGTGATTTCTAATATTGTAGAGAAAGAAGTCATCAGTAACTTCTTCTGCTGTGGCGGCTATAGCTTCCGTTCAGCCGATGATTTCTGCCAAACGTTTGACAGCATTTCGTCAGAAAGTGAAGTGTATATTTCACATGTTATCTACAAAATGCTGATGTCGAACGAAGAATTTGTTCGCAAAACTGCAACCGATTATCTTGATTGGGGGACACTGCGCGAATACCGTCATTACTGTAAAAAACACCTCACTGTTTTTTGTGATGTTGATGGAGTACTACTTAAAAATGGCAGTAAATTTGCCAAAAGCGGTTGGAAAACACCTGGACTTGAGGCTAACTTGCGCAAAATTGCAGAACTGCAAAAAGACGGTGGGCTGTTCCTTGTCTTGACGTCTTCTCGTCCAGAAAGTGCGATTGAGTACACTACCCAAGAGCTCGCTAAGTTCGGGGTGCGCGTGGATCGTTGTTTATTTGGTTTACCACACACTCGTCGCTACTTAATCAACGATTACTCTGCCACTAACCCTTATCCATCTGCAGTCGCTATTAACCTAGAACGTGATAGTGAAACACTTAGCCATTTATTTGATGACTAACTCGTCATATGCCAGTCGACGCTGTCGACTGGCAAAGATTACGGTACCCCTGCTATGCCTTCCATTATTCAAGATGAATCGATCACTTTTGTTGTCCAAGGCCCTGTTCAAGCGAGCTCAAGCCGTAAACAAATTTCAGGTATCACTCATCAATGCCTGAACTCTATACGCCAATACTTTCCATCCTCAACGATTATATTGTCTACGTGGGAAAACCAGCCAGTTCAGGGGCTTGATTATGATGAGTTAGTAGAATCAAAAGACCCTGGCAGCAATACTATCTATCACGACGATACACCGGTTACACTGAACAACAACCGTCAGATTATCAATACACATGCAGGATTGTCTCGAGTAACAACCCAATACGCGGTTAAAATTAGAACAGACAATGTACTCACTGGTCGACAATTTGTTGATCTATATCAGGAATATAACCAACTACCTCGAGACCCCAAGCTTTCCTATTTTAAACAACGAACGTTAACAAGTAGCACTTTTTTTCTGAGCTGCCACTACGGAAAGCCCGTTCATTTCCACAAAAGCGATTTATTTGACTTTGGTTTAACGGAAGATTTGCTAAAAATCTGGCCGAATATACTGGTCAATGAGCCTCGTTTTGTCCAACAGCCAGGATATAAAGTTCGATACCCAGCTACTGAGCAATTTCTTTGTTTATCTTGGTTAGGGGCGTTACTTAACAAGCCATTACACATTAATGCAAAGGCCGATGATGACGCAGGGCTAGGTCGAAAATTTTGGCCTCTGTTTTTGGCAAATAATATCATTATCGACCTGCCAGAAAACCTGGGGCTTGATGTCACAGAGCGTTTTTACAAACGGGGCAACTTTGCGCTTGAGTATGATCTGAAAGATTGGCTTTATCTCAATGACGCCTCACCATCGCCAAAAGATGTAAAACGTCTTTCTCGAGCACTCAAAGCTGCCACGGCTACTGTTGCTAGAGCTTTAAGCAAGCCAAAATCACTAAGCTAACGTTTGATGAAGTAACTACCATGACCCAGCAAAGCCAATCAAAATACCGAAATGGTCCAGAAAACCGTATCGAATCAAAAGATATTACCTTTGTAATTCAAGGACCAATATTTCCAGACATCACCGTAAGCAGTATCCATTCGCTCCGCCGCTTATTCCCAAGTAGTCCAATAATATTGTCAACTTGGGAAGGCAGTGACACCCATGAGTTAGACGTTGATGTAGTTTTACTTAATCAAGATCCTGGAACCACAGTGATAGGCTATCGCCAAGACGATTCCCCAATGTGTATTAACATCAATCGTCAATTACGGTCGACACTAAGTGGTTTACGTCAGGTGAAAACTCAGTACGCGGTAAAGCTTAGAAGTGATAACATCATCAATGATTCACGCTTTGTGGATGAGTTTTTCAATTACCCAAAGAGAAATGAACAGTACTCTATTTTTAACCAAAGAATTGTTACCAGCACGTTTTATGCGAAAGAACAAACTAAAGGTATTTCTATCCCCTACTTTATGTCTGATTTTTTCCACTTTGGATTAACAGAAGACCTTCTAACGCTATGGGATATTGAAGAGTTTTTGCCTTTTCTGTACGACAAAGAAAAAAAGGGACAACGTCAGCATTGGCAGAGCCCAAATCGCCTACTTCATACAGAGCAAATCATGTGGAGTAAATGTCTGAGCAAGTTTTTCGACGTAGCGCTAGTCGACGAGTATGGTCAGTCAAAAGATATCGAAAAGTCATATCAATATATGATTAATAACCTCATTTTACTTGATAACGAACACAGCCTAAACCTCTCGGTTCAACCGCGCTTAGAACAACCAAACCCATTCCCTTATGAGTTTATATCTCAAACACGTTGGACATGGCTTTATCAGCAAGAATTTAACGTGACATCCAGTATTGGTTATCTATTTAAACTTAAATGGTACCTAGCAAGAGTGTTGAAATTTGGTCACAAAGGTATCGTCAACAGCATAAAAACCGCTACAATTCGATACAAAACTAGATGAAAATCTAGATTACAAAACCAAACAAACCTGTATTATATTTGCACTTAATTAGTTAGGCATTACTGTGACGACATCAACATCTTGGCTTTTGCGAACCAATATCTTTCTTCTTATTGGGTTATCGATTTCTATACCTGCATCCAAAGCGGGTATGAATGCATTCCTTTACCTCTACGTGATCAGCTCATTTAGCTTGCTGGCCTTTAGTGATATTAAGTTATCAAAGCCACTCTCAATGTTAATGAAAAGCTCAGTGGCCGTATTCGGTATAGGTGCGGTACTTGCCATTGTTTCGAAAGGCAGTTTCTACGACGTCGCAGTTTACATTCAAAAGTATAGTTACTTACTGTTGCCTACTGCACTCGTTGTATCTGTTGTTAGCTTTCCAAAATCGCTTAAGTGGTCCATCGTCGCCTTCTTATCAAGCATTGTTACTTGCATTTTTATTGACTTATACCTATTTGCCTTTGTATACGACTTTTTTGATGAGGGCATTATTCGATTATGGGGTAGGATCGGTTACAGTCGATGGCCTGCAGTATTAATCACTGGTATTACCATTACGCTTTTGTTCTTATTCAACCAAAAAAAGCGGCTCACGTGGGCATACGGGCTATGTTTTATACTAATCTCTATTTTCGCGCTCATTTTAGCAGGTAGCAAAGGAGGGATTGTAGCGTTAGCCTTTGTCATATCCGGTTTTTTATTAGTTGTGCTATCAAAAAGCAAAAAGGTCGCCGTTGCTCTAGTTTTTTTGCTCGTTTTTACACTAACGACTGATTTCTTCCAAGATAATATAGCGAATAGAGGTCTAACCAGCAGTTCACTCCAGTCTGAATCTATTGTTGCAAGGACAACAATGATCGAAACCGCAATTGAACTCACTAAAATTAATCTTACTCATAATATGTCGTATTTTTTATTTGGTTCTGGGCTAGATAAACCCGAGGTCTCGTTTCAGCAAACACTAGACGAATTGCCTCAGGCCGTTAGTGAGAATCTGATTTATCAAGGTCGTCATTGGGGGTATACAGACCTCCATAACAGCTATCTTGATCAGTTATTCAAAAATGGCTTAATCTTCTCACTCTTGTTCTATTGGCTACTTTATTTGATGGTAAGGACTGGATTTTCTGCCACTCAAAAAGTAACGCAGTATCAATCTCTAGGCATTATGTACACGAGTACCATCATTAGCTTTATTATTTTTAATGCCTTTTATAGTAACTTCTCAGATTACGCCGTTTACTCACAAATCTACTTTATTGCTCTAGCACTGGCCTTGCCGCTTGTGACCGAGGTAAGTGGTAAGCCAGGCGACGAATAAGCGGCAATATAACTTAATATTATCGACTGGCATATTGAACAATCAAATCAATATCACCATCTCGAAACTGCACTCCACGTTTACTTTTTTCTTTTAAAAATGAGCGTTGGAGTCTTTGTAAATTCAATGTCTTCCAATCATCACCCGATTGCTGACGACACTTATCAAAATCAATAATCCACACCTTATCTTGCTCATCAATCAAGATATTGTGGATATTGAGGTCAGTATGATTAACTTGCGTATCATGCATCTTACGGATCTCTTGACCAATCTTTTGATACATACTTTCTGGCAACGATTTTTCTTGCAAAATAGCGACCAAGTCGCGTGCGTTCGCGATCTTTTCACTCAATAAATCGGCACGGTAATAGGGACCTACTTTTACCGCGCGAGCCGCGATGGGACGAGGTACATTTACGCCCGCGGCAATTAACGTGTGAAGCAATTGATATTCTTGATAGCTGCGTGTTTGCTCCCAACCCGAAAACCAATACTGATCTTTGACCATTTTCCCAAACAAACCACCGCGGCGGTAATGCCTCAATGCGGCCTCAACGGTTTGGGTTTGCACAAACCACGTGGTTCCTCGGCCTTGAGCACTGCCAATGACTTTATCTTGCGATTGCCAAAAGTCCGGTTCAAAAACCTGTTCGATCGGCTCTTGCAGTAAGGCTTCATCATACCAATACGTTATGTTGTTCTTGTTCACTGTATTCACGAACGCTTCCTAAGCTAAGGGCCTTGGCACTGACTCCACGGCTATCGTTATTATTTTCTTGCATCTAATTTTACATTCAAAGCACTCAACTGCATAATCCTTATATCTCCCTTTTCATTTAGACACTATGGCACTTTTTAATTCCCCTCCACGCTCTATTTGTGTGCTTCGCTTATCCGCAATTGGCGATGTTTGCAATACCATTGCTGCGGTGCAGGCTATCCAGGCGTTCTGGCCAGGCACTCAGATAACATGGGTGACAGGCAAGCTTGAGGCCAAACTGCTGGAAAGTATTGAGGGTATTCATGTTGTAGTTTTCGATAAAAAAGCCGGTTGGAAGGGCTATACGGCGCTTTGGCGGGAATTAAAAGGTCAGCGGTTTGATGCTTTGCTGCATATGCAATACGCTTTTCGGGCAAGTATTGCCACGCTAGGCATTAACGCTCGCTACACGTTAGGTTTTGATGGTGAGCGAGCGCAAGACTTTCAAGGGTTATTTACCAATACGAAGGTGCCTTCTCCTAATAAAATGCATGTTCTTGATGGGCTAATGGCCTTTGCTGAAGAGCTCGGTGTGCCTCATGCTGCGCCTCTTTGGTCACTGCGCTACTCGGAAAAGCACGCGCATTGGGCAGACAAGTCTCTTAACCGTGATGAGCAGCCTAGCCATAATAGTAATCAGCGCAACCTTGTTATCGTTCCTGCGGCGAGCAAGGGATACAAAAATTGGACAGCAGATGGCTATGTTGCGGTGATCAAGCATGCCATCACCCAGGGTTGGAATGTTATTCTAGCGGGAAGTCCGGCGGCCATTGAGGTTGAGCTTGGGCAAGCCATTGAGCGTCAACTCTTGCATTCTGATACAAGCTCTCGCGCTGCCTCACCGTCTATATCACAACCCGTGATCAACTTAATTGGCCAAAGTAGTTTGTTAGAAATGTTGGCACTGATCGATAAGGCCGATATGCTCATCGCGCCTGATACGGGCCCAACACATATGGCCAATGCGATGGCAACCCCCGTGATCGGCTTATATGCTCACCACAACCCAAAACGAACAGGGCCATATAATTACCAAGACTATGTGGTCTCAGCCTATGAAGAAGCCATCCAAGCAGAAACTGGCAAACCCAGTAGTGAATTAAGTTGGCGAGCAAGAGTAAAAGACAAACAAGCGATGCAGCGTATTCAACCTGAAGAGGTCATCGCCATGTTCGATCGCGTTGTTGAGCAAGAGCAGTTAGGCCCTGATTTGCTAAAATAAATCGCCATGGCTAAACCGTCTACGTGAGACTCACTGCCCCCTTCATAGGGATGACCGAATTTTTGATTAAGGTAAATAACGTGACTAAACCAACCCTTGCTGTCGCTTTGATTGTAAAAAACGAAACCAAACACTTACGAGCCTGCCTGGAAACGGTTCAGGGCTGGGTGGATGAGATCGTGATTCTTGACTCGGGAAGCACCGACGATACACCAGCCATCGCGGCGGAATTTAACGCTAAATTTCAGGTGAATTCAGAATGGCCTGGGTTTGGTGCTCAACGTCAATTGGCACAAAGCCATGTTGAGTCTGATTTTGTTTTTTGGCTGGATGCCGATGAGCGCGTCACGCCAGAGCTAAAACAAAGTATTTTGACGGCGGTTGAACGCAATGAACCCAACACAATCTACCAATTTGCTCGCTTAAGCTGGGTATTTGGGCGCTTTATCAAGCACTGCGGTTGGTATCCTGACAAGGTGCTTCGACTTTATCCCACCAAGCTAACGCAATATAACGACTCGTTGGTGCATGAAAAAGTAGAAACGAATGCCTCAATGACAGTAGAAACATTGGATGGTGATTTAATCCATTACACCTACGATGATATTCATCATTATCTCGTCAAATCAGCGGGCTACGCTAAAGCCTGGGCAGAACAGCGCGAAGCACGTGGCAAACGCGCAAGCATCTCGCAAGGTATCGTGCATGCCATTGCTTGCTTTGTGAAGATGTACATTGTGAAAGCTGGGTTCTTAGATGGCAAACAAGGCTTTTTGCTTTGTCTGTTATCGGCGCATTCTACGTTCGTGAAATACGCCGATTTGTGGGTTAGGACAAGTACGTCTCAGCCCAAGGAGTAAGCGCCTCCAGTACCACACGAGTATCAATGCGAGTCATGTTTTCTTGACTCGCTTTATCTTCTGACGCAGGTGGACAAAAAGCGATATGTCGCCCTTCAGAATTAAGTGGTCGCCAGCGTAGTGGTGTTGCTGAGCGCTTAGACGGGAAGAAACCCACCGTCGGAACATCTAACGCCGCGGCGATATGCAACGGTCCCGTCGAGCCAGCAATAAACAGGCTTGCACAAGCTATCGAACAAGAGAAATCGACTAAGCCATTATTCTTGTCGTACACCACGCTTGCTACGTGACGAGACTCCAGTGCAACCCTCAATTCTTTGGCTTTCTTTTCCTCTCCTGGTCCAGCAGTTAATACCACCTCAACCCCTTGACTGTCAGGCGATGTTTGCTCACGAAGAGCAAGGCCTACCACCAGTTCAGCGTATTGTTCAATCGACAGGTTGTTTGCCGAGCCACCGCTGCCTGCATGCACATACACCCAAGGTTTTTGGCTATCCAAGCCAAGGCTTTGCGCTAGCATCGTACGTTGTTGGGTGAGTTGCTGTGTATCAAAACTGAAATACGGCGCTTTGGGCTCAACAACATCTATCTTATTGTCATTTAAGAAAGCTCGCACAAGATCGAGGTTGTATTCATATTCTGGCTTGGCGCTCTGCGAGCGTTTTTGTTTAATGCGATGATTATAAAATATCTGCGCGAGTTTCGTTGCCGGGGCTAAGCGATAAGGAATGCGTGCTTTCCACACCAGTAACGCGTTGTACATGGTTGAAAACAGATTGATAGAGGCATCAAACTGCGCCGCTTTCAGCTCCGTTTGCAATAACTGCTGCTGCGCTTTATCTGCCTGTTCGCCTAGATCCACAATCACGTCATCTATCCATGGACAGGCTGTCGCCAATGCTACGGTGTATTTAGGCACCAAGGCGGTGATATGACAATCCGGTAAAGACGATTTCAGCATCGCGAAGCTCGGCCATGCCAACATAAAATCACCGATTTTATCGTTTCGAATGACCAGGATTTTTTTCATCATCTTACTTCTCTCTCATCGCAGATAGGGCGCGTCTCAACGTTTCTTCATAATAACAACTCGAAGACAGAATGGTAACTCTCGCGCTCGCTTAAAGAATTTAAAATCGCGCATAATTTGCTACACTGACTGAAATTTCAAAATAGAGCCAACGCCGTGACACAGAAGCGAATTTCTCGAGTAATCTATCCAGGTACCTTTGATCCTATTACCAATGGTCATCTTGATTTGATAGAACGAGCGTCTTGTATGTTTGATGAGGTCATCATCGCCATCGCTGCCAGTCCCAGCAAAAACACGATGTTTACGCTCGAAGAAAGGGTGGATTTTACTCTTCAAGTCACTCAGCATCTGGAGAACGTGACGGCAAAAGGGTTTTCTGGCTTGTTGGTTGATTTTGCGAAACACGAAAAAGCCAACGTCCTCATCCGTGGTTTACGCACCACTGGTGATTTTGAATACGAATTTGGGCTTACTAATATGTATCGCCGCTTGCTGCCTGGCATGGAAAGTGTCTTTCTAACCCCGGCCGAAGAGCATGCGTTTATTTCATCGACACTGGTTCGCGAAGTAGCGATCCATGGTGGGGACGTGAGTCAATTTGTGCCACCTATTATTGAAAATGCCTTAAAATCAAAAAATATCGTCTAGAAAAATATTTTCGTCGATAAAATCACAATCCCTAACAATAGATTGAATATCTGTTTATTGACCTACACTTGAACATTATGTGAGACTTCGTGGGTTTTTTAATCGTACCGACGGCAATTGCTGCGCGGTACTTATTTTGCAAAGCGATCATTACGTTAGGTAATGAGGCTGGAGTTGTAAACAATGATAAATAAACAGCGCACGCTGTGGATACTGTTGATTGGTGCCTTACTGATTCGCCTATTGTCATTAGGCTTATATCCGTTAATGGACACCACTGAGTCTCGCTACGGTGAGATGGCAAGAATGATGGTAGAAACGGGCAATTGGCTAACGCCATTGTTCGACTATGGCGTCCCTTTCTGGGGTAAACCACCTCTATTCACATGGATGAGTGCTGCTAGTGTCGAAATGCTAGGACTCTCCGAATTTGCGCTACGCCTGCCTCATTGGATTGCAGGTGTACTCGTGGTTTGGGCATCGGCGTGGGTGGCGAAAAAGAATGGCTACAACCCGCTCGTGGCAGCGCTTGTGCTGTCTACTACGTTGGTTTTTTCTATCTCTGCCGGTGCAGTGATGACCGATATGGCGTTGACTGTCGGACTGACGCTGGCCATGGTTGGATTTTATCAATGCTGGCGCGGTGAAACGCTATGGGGCTATGTGGGCTTTGCTGGCCTTGCGATCGGCCTTTTAGCTAAAGGCCCGGTCACCATTGTTTTATTTGGATTAGCCGTATTCCCTTGGATGGTGATTCAGCACGGCATTGTTGGCGCTTTTGTTGAACTATGGCGTCGTTTCCCGCTAGTCAAAGGCACGCTGTTAATGCTTGTCATTGCTTTGCCTTGGTACATCCTTGCCGAGCGTGCGACACCAGGTTTCATCGATTATTTCATTGTCGGCGAGCACTACAAGCGCTTTGTTGAGCCAGGCTGGACGGGCGATCTTTACGGCTCAGGTCACCAAGAACCAAAAGGGAAAATTTGGTTCTTCTGGCTGCTGGCGGTACTGCCTTGGTCATTGATTCTGCCAATCATGATGATGGTTCGTGCTAAGTTTGGTCTCGAACAAGCGAAGAAAAACCAAGGCTTTACTAGCTTTGCTATCTGGTGGGCACTGGCGCCGCTGATCCTCTTTTCTTTATCCAGTAATATTCTGCCAACGTACGTGCTACCAGGCACACCAGCGGTGGCATTGCTTATTGCTATATTCTGGAAACAGAAAGATACCATCTGGGTATCGATTTCAGCCCTGATTGTACCCATTGCTCTCATTGCCGCCACATATCTACTGGCAACAGGAAAAGTTGCGGATAACAGTGATAAGACCATTTTTGAAACGGTTGATCCTGATATTAGCACGTTCTATGTTTACCCGCGCTCCTACTCTGGTCAGTACTACAGTAACGGGAAAGCGAAGGTATTTGAGTCTGATAAGCAAGTTGAAGGCTTAGACGAGTTTTACATCATCTCTTACAACGACAGACAACGTGACTTCATTCCCTTCAAGGAGAAGTACAACTGTAGTGAAGAGGCCGTCGCCGAAAGTGCCGATCGCATGGCATTGTTGTGTAAGATCAAACCTGAAACGAAGTAGTATAAGGCCGAGTGGCTATGGACTATTGACGCCATGAATCATTACGTTTATGGCGCACGAAAAAGGGGACCGAGTGAAATCACTCGGTCCCCTTTTTATCTCAACAATCCATAGCGAGCGTGATACCAAAGCGGTTAACCCTCGCCATTAGAATTGAGCGCTAGCGAATAAGGTTAAATACCATACTCTGCACGATACGCCTTCACGGCTTCAAGGTGTTCTGTGCTACCACCTTGACCTTCTAGATAGGTAATCAAGTCCGTTAGGCTGACAATAGAAATCACCGCACAACCAAAATCACGTTCCACTTCCTGAATCGCAGACAATTCACCCTTGCCCTTTTCTTGGCGATCAATTGCCACCAACACACCTGCTAAATCAGCGCCGTTGGCCTTAATGATTTCCATCGACTCACGAATGGCAGTACCCGCTGTAATCACATCATCCACCAGCATAATGCGACCTTCTAGTGGGCTACCCACCAAGCTGCCACCTTCGCCGTGTGTTTTGGCTTCTTTACGGTTAAAGCAATATGGCGTATCCACATCATAATGATCGGCTAGTGCCACCGCTGTAGTTGTGGCAATTGGAATACCTTTGTAGGCAGGACCAAATAGCACGTCGTACTGAATTGCAGAATCCGCCAAGGCTGCCGCATAAAAGCGACCTAAGCGTGCCAAATCACGGCCTGTATTGAAAAGACCAGCGTTAAAGAAATAAGGGCTTTTACGGCCAGACTTTAGGGTAAATTCGCCAAATTTGAGTACTTCTTTTTCTAGGGCAAATTCAATAAACTCACGCTGGTATGCTTTCATCTTTTCTCTCTCTTTTGTTGTGTTCGTCACCCCTTAAAAATGGGATCGTCCAAAGCGAGTCATGCGCTTTATGAGGTTCTCACTTTCGTGAGGATGACGGTTATCTTTTTAACCGTTATTCAGTGTGCGTTATGCACAAAAAAATAGCCCCCTTACGGAAGCCATTCAATAATTAGTCTGCTAATGCCGCCTTCTGAGCGGTGACGATCTCGGCAATGCCGTTTTTCGCGGACTCCAGCAACGCCATAAGCTCTTCATGACAGAATGGTTCACCTTCTGCTGTGCCTTGGATTTCGATCATACGACCATCTTCCGTCATCACAACATTCATGTCGGTATCGGCGGCTGAATCTTCTACGTACTCAAGGTCACAGAAAATGTTTTCGCCAAGGATGCCAACAGAAACCGCGGCAACGTGGCTCTTCATTGGGTTCGCTTTCAGTGAGCCTTTCTTCACAAGGTGAGCAAACGCGTCAGCCATTGCTACGCTCGCACCAGAGATAGCTGCAGTACGTGTGCCGCCATCAGCTTGGATCACATCACAATCCACCGTCACCATGATTTCACCCATGGCTTCAAGGTCAACTACCGCACGAAGGCTACGTGCGATAAGACGTTGGATTTCCATCGTACGGCCACCTTGCTTACCACTTGCCGCTTCACGACGCATTCTTGTATGCGTTGAGCGAGGTAGCATGCCGTATTCAGCGGTTACCCAGCCCTTACCTTTGCCTTTCAACCAACGTGGAACATTTTCTTCCACAGTGGCGTTACACAATACTTTGGTATTGCCAAACTCGACAAGAACCGAGCCTTCAGCATAAGCAGTATAGTTGCGAGTAATTTTAATTGGGCGCACTTGCTCTGCTGCGCGATCATTTGGACGCATGGACATTACCTTTAATAGGGGAAGGGTTTGGTTGGGCGAAGATTATAGCGGAGAAGGGAGTATGGGTCTAGGTGCTTGGTCCTTGGTCCTTGGTCCTTGGTCCTTGGTAGAAGATAGTTCGCTTGACCCCAAGGGTCTAGGACCGTCTTTTACCTAGAGCCATCTTTTTAAACTGTGCTACCATGAGTGCAGTTTGAACAATTATTAAATTCAAGGAAATTAGTCCATGATCTACAGCATGACCGCTTACGCTCGTAAAGAAGTCAAAGGTGACTGGGGAAGCGCCGTTTGGGAAATTCGCTCAGTAAACCAACGTTACCTCGAAACGTATTTTCGCCTTCCAGAGCAGTTTAGAGGCCTTGAACCTGTACTTCGTGAACGCTTCCGTAAGCGCTTGGCGCGCGGTAAGGTTGAATGTAACCTGCGCTTTGAAGCGAACCCTGCTGCAAAGAGCGAACTGAACATCAATGAAGCCCTCGCTCAACAGGTCATCAACGCAGCAAAACAAGTGATGAGCCTAACCGGCGAAGATAGCCGTTTGAACCCTTTCCAAGTCATGAACTGGCCTGGTGTGATGGAAACGCCAGAGCAAGACATGGATACCATCAATAAAGAACTACTGGTCGGTTTTGAAGCCGCACTCGTTGACTTTATTGAAGCCCGTGCAAGCGAAGGCAACAACATGAAAGCGCTCATCGACGCTCGTTTAGAAGCCATCACCGATGAAGTCGTCAAGGTTCGCGCGCGCATGCCTGAGATCATTGAATGGCAACGTGAGCGCCTATTAGGCAAATTTGAAGACGCTAAGATTGAACTAGAGACTGGCCGCGTCGAGCAAGAGCTGATTCTTCTTGCGCAAAAATCTGATGTAGCAGAAGAGCTCGATCGCCTTGATTCTCACGTCAAAGAAACCACGTCTATCATGAAAAAAGGGGGCGCCTGTGGTCGTCGTCTCGATTTCATGATGCAAGAATTCAACCGTGAGTCCAACACGCTTGCGTCTAAGTCTATCAGCACCGACATCACCGCCTCTGGCGTAGAGCTTAAAGTCTTGATTGAACAAATGCGTGAGCAGATCCAAAACATTGAATAACGTTGACGCTTTAATGAAGTAGGGTGCCCTACTTTCGTTAGGTTTAACTCTAACCATCGTTTATCAAAAGACCAGTAGTTACGCTACTGGTCTTTTTGCTTTCTAGACTTAAAGCCGCCCTACCGTTAACGCCATCTCAACACTTCACTTCACTTCACGGTGTGGTTACCCATCAACGCCTCATCAGCAAAATATAACCAAAATGCGTCAAGCACACCTTAATCATTCTCTATATTTTCCAGCCCATACAATTTACTTCGTACTCGAATCATTTATCTCTTATCAATGTCAGGAATATGTCATGGCAATACTATCAGTTATTCATCATCAATATAAAAACAACAGCGCCATGTTTTACCCTCCTTGTTGAACACCAATTTAAACACCTAACAATCAGATACTTAAGCCAATTCACGGCTATTATTTTATTTTTACACATTGAAGAACATTCAATGAAAGTAATGGATAGCGCTTGATAATAAAATTAATATTACTTAGAGTACTAATCGTTTGGCTATAAGCTACATCTAAAAAGGATTGACAACATGGATCCCATACTGGAAGTTAAGGGACTGTACAAAGTGTTTGGAGAAGACACTGACCGCGCATTTTCAATGATTGATGAAGGTGCCGACAAAGAGAAAGTTTTCGAAAAAACGGGCTTAACCATCGGGGTTAACGACGTTTCTCTCAGCATTAAAGAAGGCGAGATTTTTGTTATTATGGGGCTATCTGGCTCTGGAAAATCGACTCTCGTACGCCTACTCAACCGCCTCATCGAACCCACTCGAGGCAACGTTTTCCTAAAAGGTAAAGACATCGCACACATCTCAGAAGATGAGCTTCGTCAGGTGCGCCGCAATAACATCTCCATGGTTTTTCAAAATTTTGCCCTCATGCCTCACATGACCGTGATTGAAAATGCGGCATTTGGATTAGAACTCGCCGGTATTGAATTAGATAAACGCCGTGCCAGTGCTTTAGGTGCGCTAGAACGCGTGGGGTTGGAGCCGTATTCTGAGTCTTACCCCGATGAGCTTTCCGGTGGCATGAAGCAGCGTGTTGGTTTGGCAAGAGCGCTTGCCTGTGACCCAGATATTCTCTTAATGGATGAGGCGTTTTCCGCCTTAGACCCGTTAATTAGAACCGAGATGCAAGACGAACTCATTCGTCTGCAAAATGACGATAAACGTACCATTGTCTTTATCTCCCACGATCTCGATGAAGCCATGCGCATTGGCGATCGAATTGCCATCATGCAAAACGGAGAGGTTGTGCAGGTCGGAACGCCAGATGACATTCTCAATAACCCTGCTAACGATTATGTGGAAGCCTTCTTCCGCGGCGTTAACGTGGCCAATGTCCTGACAGCCAAAGACATTGCCCGCAAACAACCCGCTGCAGTCTTCAAAAAGTCTGAACATGATGGGCCCGCTTCTGCCTTACAGATCCTAATGGATAACGATCGAGATTATGGCATCGTCGTCGAAAAAACGAGCCACTATTCGGGCATTGTATCGATCGATTCGTTGCGTCAAGCGCACAAGGAAAAGCGAACCTTGGTCAGTGCTCAGATCGACCAAGGCATCACGCTTCAACCTAACCAACCCATCAATGAGATATTAGGATTGGTGGCCAGCGTGCCTTACTCGGTACCGGTGGTCGATGACAGCGGAAACTATTTTGGCGTTGTGACGAAATCACGACTTCTTCAGACGTTAGATAAAGGATAAATGATGTCATCAGACCAAACGAATACCGATCCATGGTCACAACCGGCGCCTCAACAAGCGGCTTCAGATCCTTGGGGGCAAGCCAGCGACGCATCAAGCTCAACGGATTGGCTAAACAGTGAAACCGTTGATACCGTGCCCTTTGACCTTCTCAACCCATTCGAGAAAGCCGTGCTGCCCGTTGATAATTGGGTTGAGTCTGGGCTCAACTGGTTGGTAGAAAATGGCCGCCCTCTGTTTCAAGCGATTCGTGTCCCGATCGATTTTATCCTGAGTTCATTTGAAACCGCGCTCGTTTCAACGCCTGCGCCCTTCATGTTGATCATCTTATTCTTATTAGCATGGCAATTTTCGAACCTAAGGCTTGGTCTCGCAACGGCAGTGTCCTTTGTGTTTATCGGCCTTATTGGCGCCTGGTCAGAAGCAATGGTGACCCTTTCACTGGTGATGACATCGGTGTTCTTTTGCTTGTTAATCGGGCTTCCCTTGGGGATATGGTTAGCGAGGAGCCAAACCGCGGCGAAGTTTATTCGCCCGATTCTTGATGCAATGCAAACCACCCCTGCCTTTGTTTACCTAGTACCCATCGTGATGTTGTTTGGTATTGGTAATGTACCAGGGGTCGTGGTGACCATTATTTTTGCGCTGCCGCCGGTCGTGCGCCTTACGATTCTGGGTATTCAACAAGTGCCTGAAGAATTGATCGAAGCCGGACATTCGTTCGGCGCCAGTAAAAAGCAGATGCTTTATCGCATCCAGCTGCCACTCGCACTACCAACCATTATGGCTGGCGTGAACCAAACCTTAATGCTGTCGCTTTCGATGGTGGTTATTGCCTCTATGATTGCGGTTGGCGGTCTAGGTCAGATGGTACTGCGTGGTATTGGCCGTTTAGACATGGGGCTTGCCGCGGTTGGTGGGTTGGGCATTGTCATTCTCGCAATCTTGCTTGACCGAATCACTCAGGTTCTTGGGGTCAACGCTGGCAATACCAAACTACGTTGGTACCACACCGGTCCCGTTTCTATTTTGCTAAAAATGTTCACTCGGAAAAGTGAACCTACATTAAATTTACGGAGAAATGAAAATGAATAATTCATGGAAGAAAACCCTAACCGCCAGCGTGGCGTCTGCACTCGTATTATCGACAAACGTTTGGGCTGAGAAGCTACCCGGCGAAGGCGTCAGCATTCAACCACTTCAATCAACGGTTGCAGAAGAAACCTTTCAAACACTGATTGTTAGCCGTGCACTTGAGGCTCTAGGCTACGATGTGAAGGAAACAAAGGAAGTCGACTACAATGTCGGTTACACCTCTATTGCAAAAGGCGACGCTACCTTCCTTGCCGTTGGTTGGTTCCCACTTCATGCAGACAAATACAGCCAATCTGGTGGTGATGACAAATTCTATCGCAAAGGGCAATACGTCAGTGGCGCTGCGCAGGGTTACTTGATCGATAAAAAAACGGCAGAGCAGTACGGTATTACCAATATTGGTCAATTAAGCGACCCAAAAATCGCCAAGTTATTTGATGCTGATGGCGACGGCAAAGCCGATTTAACAGGCTGTAACCCAGGCTGGGGTTGTGAGCTTGTCATTGAAGAACAGTTGTCTGCTTATAAATTACGAGACACCGTGAGCCACAATCAAGGTAACTACGCCGCGATTATTGCCGATACGATCTCACGCTATAAGAACGGTGAGCCGATCCTTTACTACACATGGACACCATACTGGGTAAGTGGCGTATTGGTCCCGAATGAAGATGTAGTTTGGTTAGAAGTGCCGTTTTCGGCATTGCCTGGTGAGCGTAAAGGCGTTGATACGACGTTATCTAACGGCAAGAACTACGGCTTTGAGATGAACTCTATGAGCATCATTGCCAACAAAGCATTTGCTGAACAAAACCCTTCTGCCGCGAAGTTATTTGAAATCATTAAGCTGAACATCAATGATGTGAGTGCTCAAAATATGATGATGAGCCAAGGTAAAAACAGCACTGCCGATATTGAATCGCATGTGAATGGCTGGATCAAAGCTAACCAAGGCCTGTTTGACTCTTGGGTTGCCGAAGCTAAAAAAGCGTCAATGTAATCTTAGTGGCGCGGTATGGCCCAGATAAGGCGATATAATCTTATTAAAACCTTATTACAGCCACTATGAGATACATGACGTCTTAGAACATGTAAGAACTCCAATCGTTGGTTCATCAACGATTGGAGTTCATGCAATATGCTTATACTTTATACTTATCGCTATAACCTGACGTTGTAAGCTATCGTTGCAAGCCTAGGCAATAAACGACGCAACACATCACCGCAATATCGTCTCTCTAATTACAGCAGAACCAGATACGTCCCAAACAGCGCACACAGCACATAAATCACGGGGTGTACTTCCTTACCTTTGCCCGCGACGACCATCGTAAATGCGTAACTGATAAAACCCATTGCCATACCATTGGCTGGAGAGAAACTCAGTACAGTGAACATGATGGTGAAAAACGCGGCAATGCGAGACTCTTTCTTTTCCCAATCTATCTGCCCAAGGCGACCAATCATATAGATACCGACCACCACCATTGCTGGCGCGACCATCGCAGCAGAAAAGACCGAGAATATTGGGTAAAAGAACAACGATAAGAAGAATAGTCCTGCCACAACCACCGCGGCCAAGCCCGTTCTTGCCCCTTGCGATGACGCAATTCCCGACTCAGAGAATGCAGTAATAGAAGTGGTACCCAAAACAGAACCAATCACCGTACCACCAGCGTCCGCTACCAGTGCAGAGCGTGCATTCGGCACCTTGCCATCTTTATCAATGATGCCCGCATCTTTACCGACACCAACAATCGTGCTTAGTCCATCAAAGAAATCGACGATCAAAAAGATAATCACGATAAACAAAAGGTCAAACATCTTCTCGGCCGTTAAACCTGAGATATCGAAGATCGCGCCAAAGCTCCCGGCCATACTTGGTGGCATCGACACGAGCTGCTCTGGGATTGGGGCATTTGATGTACCCATGAACGTATCGGCCAATACCGTTAATACAATGGCAGAAATGAAAGAGATGAACGTCGCCAGCTTGATGTCTCTGACCATGCAGCCTAGCGCAATAAAAATGCTGATGTACGCGATGATGACTTTAGGGTCAAGGATGTCCCCCATACTCACCAGGATGATAGGATTTGAGACGATAATGCCTGCATTCTTTAGGCCCAAGAAAGCAATAAAGAGACCGAGAGAGACCGTAATGGCGAGTTTAAGATCCTCTGGTATTGATTCAATCATTGCCTTGCGAATTCGGGTCATCGACAGGATCAAATAAATAACGCCAGAGAAGAAGATGCCGAGTAGCGCTTCATGCCACACCAATGCCACCGAGCCACTTAACAACATCCCTTTAAAGAAGCCGTTCATGCTCATACCAGGAGCAAGCATCACTGGGTAATTACCAAAAAAGCCCATGATAAGTGTCGCAATACCAGCAGCGAGCGCCGTAGCGGTAAAGACGGAACCACGGTCCATGCCAGGGATGTCACCAAGAATGGCAGGGTTGACCGCGAGGATATAACTCATGGCAAGGAAAGTAATGAAGCCCGCATACACCTCTGTGCCAACGGTAGACTTGCGCTCAGAAACTTTAAATGTAGATTCGATAAAAGAAGTTTTCGCTGATGGTTTACTAGCCACGTCGACACTCACGATAAAACCTGCTTATTTGGATTAGGAAAAGTCGCCAAGTTCAGTCATTGAACTTGGAAAAGTTGGCGCGGATTTTAATCGACCGTGTGAATATTTCAATGAATTTCGCGTCATTTGTGAATATTTTTTATCGCTTTAAAAACAACACTTTGATAAATAAGCAAACGTTTGCCACCACATTGCAATCACGACACGGACCGCCGAGCATTTTTTTATGTTCGATGCCCTCTTTTATTATTTTTCCAGGTCAAGCCCTGTGACTTGTCGAAAATAGTCAAATTGTGCTACTCTTCGCCTCCATTTTTCTGACTGATTTTTCAACAGTCTCAGTCAGTATTATGTTTCGTTAATGAAACGCCTATCACTGCGCGTTTCTCGTTTTCAATCCAGAACTATGGACTCGTACCTATGGGCAAAGGCACTTTATACATCGTATCCGCACCAAGCGGCGCAGGTAAATCAAGCTTGATTTCAGCGATGCTAGAAACCAATCCTACGTATGCTATGAAAGTGTCGGTATCGCATACCACTCGTAGCGTGCGACCTGGTGAAGAGGATGGCGTGCATTATCACTTTGTTGAAAAAACAGAGTTTGAGTCGCTGATCGCTCAAGATGCTTTCTTTGAGTACGCCGAGGTATTCGGTAACTACTATGGAACGTCTCGACTATGGATTGAAGAAACCCTAAATAAGGGCATTGATGTCTTCTTAGATATCGATTGGCAAGGCGCTCGCCAAATCCGCGCGCAGATGCCGGAAGCAAAAAGTGTCTTCATTTTGCCACCGTCCAACGGTGAGCTGGAACGTCGTCTTAACGTTCGCGGCCAAGACAGCGACGAGATCATCGCTAAGCGCATGAGCGAAGCTAAGTCTGAGATATCTCACTATGACGAATATGACTATGTCATTATCAACGATGACTTTGATGTGGCATTGATTGATTTCAAAGCGATCTTACGCGCTGAGCGCCTAAAACAAGATAAACAAACCATCAAATACAAAGGCATGCTCGTTGCGCTGCTTTCTGAGCAGTAGAGATAAGCGTGTTTTCGTCATTGTTTCTACGTATTTTGTGGTGATTTCCTAACAAAATGCAGTAAAAAGCAAATGACCTTACTATAACGACCGTATTTACCTATATACTGTTACACAGACGCTACTGTTGTACTGGCGATATTATTGTACAGACAATACAGGTAAACATGCATACTGGTTAACCGACGAGACTAGTAGTAAACAGGCGGTCGTCAGGCTCTATTGGGATCATTTGTGATCTAGCATCCAATCCCAATAGGCTGTATACTTTCTCGTCATCTAAAATTTAGTTAATTATTGGAGTTCTTATGGCACGCGTAACTGTTCAAGACGCTGTTGAAAAAGTTGGTAACCGCTTCGACCTAGTTCTTATTTCGTCTCGCCGCGCACGTCAAATGCAAATCGGTGGTAAAGACGCATTAGTGCCAGAAGAAAATGATAAGCCAACGGTTATCGCACTACGCGAAATCGAAGAAGGCTTGATCACTAAAGATGTACTTGATGCACGTGAGCGTCAAGAACAGCAAGAGCAAGAAGCCGCTGAACTAGCCGCGGTTAGCAGCATCGCTCACAACCGTTAATTCGGACCGAGTTTACTCGTGTTCCATCGACTTTCGGGCCTACAATTTGTACCTATTCGATAGCCTTAAAGACGTTGCCCAAGAATATCTAACAGAGCCTCACCTTGAGGCTCTGCGTCAATCTTATGTGGTAGCAAGAGATGCCCATGAAGGGCAGACCCGCTCAAGCGGAGAACCTTACATCATTCACCCTGTCGCGGTTGCTCGGATCCTCGCTGAAATGCGTTTGGATATTGAGACACTACAAGCAGCGTTATTGCATGATGTAATTGAAGACACTGAAGTCACCAAAGAAGAGCTAGAAGAACAATTCGGTACCACTGTTGCCGAACTCGTCGATGGCGTATCTAAACTCGACAAGCTTAAATTCCGCGATCGTAAAGAAGCCCAAGCTGAGAACTTCCGTAAAATGGTTCTGGCAATGGTTCAAGACATCCGCGTGATTCTAATTAAGCTGAGTGACCGCACCCACAATATGCGTACGTTAGGCGCCCTTCGTCCTGACAAACGACGTCGTATTGCTCGCGAAACCCTCGAAATCTATGCCCCACTCGCCCACCGCCTTGGTATTCATAACATCAAGACCGAGCTTGAAGAACTTGGCTTTGAAGCCCTGTACCCCAACCGGTACCGTGTTCTGAAAGAAGTGGTGAAATCAGCGCGTGGCAATCGTAAAGAGATGATCCAGCGTATCCACAGCGAGATCGAAGGCCGCCTAGAAGAGGTAGGGTTAACGGTTCGCGTGTTGGGTCGTGAAAAGAACCTGTTCTCCATCTATAACAAGATGAAAACCAAAGAGCAGCGCTTCCACACCATTATGGACATCTATGCATTTCGAGTGATTGTCGATACCGCGGATACCTGTTATCGCGTGCTTGGCCAGGTCCACAGCTTGTATAAGCCACGTCCTGCTCGCATGAAAGATTACATTGCCGTACCAAAAGCCAATGGCTATCAATCCTTGCATACCTCTATGGTTGGCCCTCACGGGGTGCCAGTTGAAGTACAGATTCGTACTGAAGACATGAACCAGATGGCAGACAAGGGTGTGGCTGCGCATTGGGCTTATAAAGGCAATGGCGATCGCTCTGGCACGACGGCGCAGGTGAAAGCCCAGCGTTGGATGCAAAGCCTGCTTGAGCTTCAGCAAAGTGCAGGTAACTCCTTTGAATTTATTGAAAACGTAAAATCTGATCTGTTCCCTGATGAGATCTACGTCTTCACGCCTAAGGGCCGAATTGTCGAACTGCCTCTCGGGGCAACCGCGGTCGATTTTGCCTATGCGGTGCATACCGATGTGGGCAACACCTGTGTCGGTGCACGTGTTGATCGTCAACCATACCCTCTCAGCAAGGCGCTGAAAAATGGGCAAACGGTTGAGATTATCAGCGCACCGGGCGCACGCCCAAATGCCGCTTGGCTTAACTACGTGGTGACATCACGCGCTCGCACAAAGATCCGTCAGGTTCTTAAAACCATGCGTCGTGAAGAATCCGTCGTACTTGGTCGTCGACTGCTTAATCATGCATTAGGTCGCCATTCTATCGATACTATCTACCCAGAAAATATCGATGAAGTACTCAAAGATCTGAAACTTGAAAGCACCGATGATTTACTTGCCGCGATTGGCTTAGGCGAACTGATGAGCATTATCATCGCTCGACGCTTACTTGGTGACACCGATGAGTTGACGCAGACCAGTTCTGTACCATCGTCGGGTAAACGCCTGCCTATCCGTGGTGCGGAAGGTATATTGCTGACTTTTGCTAATTGCTGCCATCCGATCCCTGACGACAGCATCATTGCCCATGTTTCACCGGGTCGTGGGCTTGTTGTACACAGAGAAACCTGTCCAAACGTACGCGGCCATCAAAAAGAGCCGGATAAGTACATGGCGGTGGAATGGAGCGATGGCTACGAGCAAGAGTTTACCGCAGAGCTGCAGGTTGATTTGCATAATCACCAAGGCGCGCTGGCTGAACTGACCAACGTCATTGCAAAAACAGGGTCGAATATCCACGGCATTTCAACCGAGGAAAGAGATGGCCGTTTGTATACCGTGACGGTATTACTGACGACACAAGACCGTGTGCACTTGGCGGGTATCATGAAGCGTATACGCGTGATGCCGCATGCCTTACGAGTCAGACGACGTAAAAACTAGTTTTCAATGTGTTAACTTCAACGGGTTCGATAGTCATATCGAGCCCGTTTTATTTGGACCTAATCATGAATCTCGAACGCTATAACCGAATCCAAGATGTACTTCGTGCACGCCAACCTGATCTCACGTTGCTGCTAGAGGAAGTCCATAAGCCCAACAACGTCTCAGCCGTTATTCGCACCGCCGATGCGGCTGGCGTCCACAAGGTGCACGCCGTTTGGCCCAATAAACAAATGCGCACGCTCAGCCATACCTCTGCTGGCGCACGTAATTGGGTTGAAGTGGAAACTCACGATTCAATCTCAAGTGCTATCGGTGAGCTTAAACAGCAAGGTATGCAGGTTCTTGCTACTAACCTCTCTGACAAAGCCGTCGACTTTCGCGAGATTGACTACACCAAACCGACCGCGATTATTTTAGGCGGAGAAAAAGACGGGATTTCGAGCAGTGCGCTGAACGGTGCGGACCAAGATATTATCATCCCAATGGTCGGCATGGTTCAGTCCCTCAATGTATCTGTTGCCAGTGCGCTAATCTTGTTTGAAGCACAGCGTCAGCGCCAATTAGCTGGCATGTACAATCGCGATGTCAGTGCGTTATCACTCGAAACCATACATCGTACGCTGTTTGAACGTGGCCACCCCGTTCTGGCGAAAGTCGCTAAGAAAAAACGCCTCCCTTATCCTCCATTGGATGACCAAGGGCAGATTATCGCCGATGAAGATTGGTGGAAGGAAATGCAACAGAAATAGGCATGGTTCTATGGTTCTATGG
>NZ_JBFROV010000052.1:36272-62285 GCF_041471725.1 Vibrio sp. 10N.261.51.F12
CTATGGTTCTATGGTTCTAGCCAACACTATCCATGGCCTATAGCAACCTTCAAAAACCACCTTCTCGGATCTAGTAACCTTAAACATCCAAGGAGGTGCAGCCACGATGAAAACATTTCTATCCATAAGGCCCTTTCATCCAAAGGCCCATTTTACCCGAAGAACCATTTTATCCACAGGACCATAGGACCGCTCTTATTCCCTCCTGTACAAAAAGACAGTAAAATGCTTGAATATCTTTATCTCTTTCTGTGATGGTTCGTCGACATGGCTCAGCTATTATCTGCAATTTCTCTTACTTCTCTTACTGGCGTTGGCGCTAAAGTCGCAGAAAAGCTGGCCAAGGTTGGGCTTCATACGGTTCAGGATTTACTGTTTCATCTTCCACATCGCTATGAAGACAGAACACGTATCTATCCCATCGTAAAACTGCATGCTGGGTTATGGGGCTCCGTGCAGGGAAAAATAATGAGTAGCGATGTCAATTTTGGCCGAAAGAAGATGCTCTCGGTTAAGATCAGCGATGGTAATGGAACCGTGACCTTGCGTTTCTTTAACTTCACCGCTGCCATGAAGAATAACTTTGCCGACGGCAAGATGATCGTGGCTTATGGTGAAGTAAAACGAGGCCACCTCGGCCTTGAGATTATCCACCCTGATTACAAATTTCAAACTGAGGGGCGCAAACCCGCGCTTGAGCAAACCCTCACCCCGGTTTACCCCACCACGGATGGCTTACGACAACTGACCTTGCGTAACCTCACTGACCAAGCACTTGAGTTAATGGACAAAACTGCCGTTGATGAGCTGCTACCTAGTGGTTTATATAACCATCAAATCACTCTAACAGAAGCACTACACACCATACACCGGCCGCCTCCTAGTATTAATATTGATGACTTTGATGAAGGAAAGCACCCGGCTCAACAGCGTCTGATTATTGAAGAATTGATGGCACAAAACTTGTCGATGCTGGCGGTACGCAGCCAAGGGCAACAAGACAAAGCCATCGCCCTGCCTGAGCAAGGTAACTACAAGCAACAATTACTAAATCAACTACCGTTTACCCCGACTCATGCCCAGAATCGAGTGGTGGATGAAATTGAGCGCGACTTACTAAAAACCGCGCCAATGATGCGCTTGGTGCAAGGTGATGTCGGCTCAGGAAAAACACTGGTGGCTGCACTTGCCGCGCTGCGAGCCATCGAACATGGCTATCAGGTTGCCATGATGGCCCCCACCGAGTTGCTCGCAGAGCAGCATGCCATCAATTTCGCCAATTGGTTTGAGATCATGGGCATTTCAGTGGGTTGGCTTTCTGGCAAACAAAAAGGCAAAGCCAAAGAAAGCGAATTAGCACGCATCGCCAACGGTGAGGCTCAGATGGTCGTGGGGACACATGCGCTCTTTCAAGAATCGGTTGAATTTAACAACCTAGCCCTAGTCATTATTGATGAACAGCATCGTTTTGGTGTGCATCAACGCTTAGAACTAAGAGAGAAAGGAGCGAAACAAGGCTTCTATCCCCACCAGCTCATTATGACAGCGACGCCAATCCCAAGAACGTTGGCGATGACGGCATACGCCGATTTAGAAACCTCGGTCATTGATGAACTGCCACCTGGCCGAACACCAATACAAACGGTTGCACTGCCCGACACCAAGCGCGAGGCCATCATCGAACGTGTCAAAAATGCCTGTTTAAATGAAGGCAAACAGGCCTATTGGGTATGTACATTGATTGATGAATCCGAGGTATTGGAAGCACAAGCCGCAGCGGATACCGCTGAAGAGCTGCAACGGCAGTTGCCTGAGATTAAGGTAGGTTTAGTGCACGGCCGAATGAAGCCAGCCGAGAAGCAGGCGGTGATGAAGCAATTCAAAGACAATGAGCTGCATTTGCTCGTTGCCACTACCGTTATTGAGGTGGGGGTGGATGTACCGAATTCCAGCTTAATGATCATCGAAAACCCAGAACGCCTTGGACTAGCCCAGCTGCACCAGCTTCGCGGCCGTGTGGGACGAGGAACCGTCGCAAGCCACTGCGTATTGCTGTATCACTCACCACTATCAAAAACCGCTCAGAAGCGCTTAGGGGTGCTTAGAGAAAGTAACGATGGGTTTGTGATAGCACAGCGAGACTTGGAGATCCGTGGCCCTGGTGAACTGCTCGGCACCAAGCAAACTGGACTGGCGGATTTTAAGATTGCCGATTTGATTCGAGACCAACGCTTAGTACCTGAAGTACAGCGACTCGCCCGCCATGTGCATGAGCAATACCCTGTCAATGCGAAGAAAATAATCGACCGATGGTTAGGCGATCGAGAGTTTTACGCGAAGGCATAAAACAAGATTTAGAGACACGGAAAGCGTCTCTATTTTCCCTTTTCCTCGCAGCGACTTGTTCTTCCGACATTTCGCTACTGCGTTATCCTACCGCTTCCATCATCCACCATTTCCGTCATTCCCTGCGAAAGCAGGGAACTTATTGAAGTGTGAGTCTTACCTTAAGCTGTTCTTACCGACAACAGGAAAACTGACTTGAGCCATGAGTCCGCCCTGGCTGCGGTTTGAAATACTGACCGTGCCATAATGTTGACCGATAATACGTTTAACAATCGCTAAACCAAGCCCGGTGCCTTCACTTCCTCTCGCCGTGTCACCACGAGTAAACGGTTCAAAAAGGCGACCAATTTGGTCGGCTTCAATACCGGGACCATTATCTTCAATGCACACCCAGGCCAATTTTTTATCCGCCGTCATGCCAGTACTGACCTTAACCCAACCGTTACCATAACGAATCGAGTTCACCACTAAGTTGGTGATAGCGCGCTTAATCGCGATCGGGCTACCGTTAATATCTTTGATCGCTTCCATCGGCTCAAAATCGATCTGTATTTCATAGCCGCCTTCTGAAGAGACAATATCCGATGAGATATCGTTTAGGCTCAATGCCTCAAAGGTTTGCGTATCGACTGGCTTCAGGTAATCCATAAACTGGCCGATGATTTCGTTACATTCTTCGGTATCACTGATGATGCCTTCGGCAAGGTAACTGTCTTGCGGTGACATCATCTCTGTTGCGAGACGAATTCGAGTCAAGGGAGTGCGAATATCGTGACTGATCCCAGCCATCAACAAGGTTCTGTCTTCCTCAAGCTCTTGAATGCCTTTCGCCATTTGGTTAAACGCTCTCGTTACGGAGCGGATTTCCGAGGCCCCTTTCTCGGGAAGTGGTGGTGGGATTTCCCCTTTACCCACCAGCTTAGCGGCATGTTCTAATGCCATCAGCGGACGATTTTGCAAACGAATAAATAGCCACCCTCCTATCACAACAAGGAATGCCATAATCAAACTGTTTCTAAACAGCGGCGCAAAGTCTTCTTCTTGTAATTCGGACAACGGGATACGGATGAGGGAGTTAGGCAGCGCATCAATCTGCATCCAGAGGATATAACTCTCCGCCCCTAGAATAAGACGAACCTCAGTCGGCGAGTCTAGCTCATCGCTCATTTCTTCACTCATCAAATCAATGGGCATAGCATGATGAAATTCACTGGCCATCGCACTGTCTTTGGCGTGAATGGTCACGCCCAGCTGCTTGAGAACGCGTCGCCTCAATGGTGCATCCATCTCTATCTTTTCATCAATCGCTTTATGGTCTTCCAAGATAAACGTCAGCTCATGCGCAAGGATCTTATTGAACTGTTGTAAGCTTGGGACCAAGGCATAATTGTAGACGGCATAGTAAGAGAAGACTTGGCTCGCAATCAGCAAGGTAAAAAACAACAAGATGGATTGCGTGAATGAGCTGCGAAATCGCATAGGACAACCTTTGAGGACAATGAAATGAAAAGTGGTGGCTCATAATAAACAAAAGGCCCTGAAATCATCCAGAGCCTTTTTGGTTTTCTTGTTATGCTTCTTTACCATCAGGCACAAAGACATAACCCAAACCCCAGACGGTTTGAATATACCGAGGCTTGCTTGGATCAATCTCGAGCATGCGACGTAAACGAGAGATCTGTACATCAATGGAACGCTCCATTGCTGAATACTCACGTCCACGTGCCATGTTCATTAATTTATCACGTGACATTGGCTCACGAGCATTGGTAACAAGGGCTTTCAGCACAGCAAACTCACCCGATGTTAAAGGCATTGCCTCTTCACCACGGAACATTTCTCTGGTGCCTAGGTTCAAACGGAATTCACCGAATTCGACCAATGATTCTTCTTGGCTTGGCGCGCCTGGTGCCTCGATCGTTTGACGACGAAGTACCGCTTTAATGCGAGCGAGTAATTCACGCGGGTTAAATGGCTTCGGGAGATAGTCGTCTGCGCCGACTTCAAGTCCAACGATACGATCAACTTCATCGCCTTTTGCCGTCAGCATCAAGATAGGCAATGTGTTATTGGCATTGCGTAAACGACGACAAATCGACAAACCATCTTCACCTGGTAGCATTAAATCCAATACCATTAGGTGAAAGTTTTCTCTGGTTAACAGTCGGTCCATCTGCTCACTGTTAGCAACACTGCGTACTTGGAATCCTTGCTCTGATAAGTAACGCTCCAGCAATGCACGCAAACGCGCATCGTCATCAACAACTAAAATCTTGTGATTTTCTTGCATATTCGATTCCACCACTAAAAAAGCTATCTACATACTCACATCAAATGAGAACGATATAAGTATAAGGGGTAAATGTAACATTTCGTGGGCAAAATTTGCGCACAGAATTGTTAGCGTTTATGAATTAAGGGCCATGATTGCTACGCTGGTCACAAAGCCCGTCACTCTCATGTTGTTTTTTTTGTGTTATGACCTTTGGGTAGTGCGAAACGAATTTAACAATGTCGTCAAATTCGTTTCTCTCACTAACCGTTTGTAACACTTTGAAATCCGCTTTTGTGACGCTAAAAATTTCATAGCAACATTCCCTCGGTAAACTATACAGCATTAACAATACCAACGAAGGGGACGAAGACTTGGGACAAGACACCGGTGAACAATTTAACAAACACAATTTTGCGCAGGCATTAAAGTATTGGCGCAACTATCACGGGATGTCACAACTCGAGCTTGTAGAAGCACTGAGTTTATCTCATCGCGCGTTCCAGGGTATTAACCAGCCCATGCTCAGTAAGTGGGAGCACGGCAATGGGCAGCCATCATTAATGCGTCGTATTGGTGTCGCAGCACTGTTTAGTCAAAACTATCAGTATCAAGCCGACGAACAACGTATTATTCAAGGCGTCGACAAATATGATGACTTTTTCACCGGACATGATTCCATCTACCCCTATCGTATTGATGCTTTTAAACACTATCGTTGGGAAGAGTTACCGAGTGACTACCAAGAGCAAATCACACAAGCTCACAACTCGTATCGGCACCTTGCGCTCCCGGCATTAATTGAATGCCTGCAAGCAGATGAAATCAGTGTTGTCTTGGCGATGCATAATCAGACCATCGTCGGTCATGCCATTCTCGGTAAAAACAAATCCGGTCAAGAATGCTTATTGAGTTATCTCGCGATTGATAAACCAAGCTACCAAGAAGTTCACCAATACATCTGTCAGCTGTTCAAAGGCAAAACGTTATTAGTCAGCGCCTATTTACCGCTCGCAAAAACGATGCTTGAAGACATTTATGTGCCAGTTAAATACCACCATGGTGACATCACGGTATATGAATGCAACCTAGATACACTCAACAGCAACCCATTCTTTGAGCAGCTTTTTGCTGATGCTCGTACCGTGTCGCTACTAAGCCACCATCAAAAGGTTCAACGAGACAAGCGTACCGTTGTTCAGAATGATATTTCATGCATTGCATAGATTGAGGTTTTCCAGTTTCATGGCAATATAACCATAACCTTGAAATACAATCACTATCTTGTGTTGAACATTGCTGAAAATGAAAACCAAATTAATTACTCGAGAAGGCTACAACAAACTCAAAGCCGAACATGATTACTTATGGCATGAACGACGCCCGGAAGTGACGAAAATTGTCACATGGGCGGCGAGCTTAGGTGATCGCTCAGAAAATGCTGATTACACATTCAACAAACGACTCCTTCGACAAATTGACCGCCGCGTCCGTTTTCTAAGAAAGTACTTACCTGATGTCACTATTGTTGACTATTCAACACAACAAGAAGGCAAGGTCTTTTTTGGGGCATGGGTAGAGATTGAGAATGAGGCTGGCGAAAGTAAGACCTTTCGTATTGTTGGCCCAGAGGAAATCTATGGCGGAGCGAAAGGTTACATCTCGATCGACTCTCCGATGGCTCGCGCACTACTAAAAAAAGAAGTCGATGATGAGTTCATGGTGGAAACGCCGGAAGGGGCAAAAGAATGGTTTGTGAATAAGATTACCTATCACGAGCCGAAGTGATCGTATCCAGGATACCCTCCACTATCGACAGATAAGACAGGCGCAATGACTTCGCGTTCAAAGGCCCTAGCACCCGCAGGTTAGACGCGCACCGTACTAAACGATGCGTGCCTTAATGCTAGTGAAACTTTTGATGCTAGTGAAACTAGAGCGCAATACCAATGTTGCTCACGCCCTGCTCTTTCAGCTCAAGACGCAGCTCTTTGATTAGCTCAACGTCGCGCTCTGTGCATTCGCGTAATGGTCTAAAAATTGCCCACTGGACATCCCACTCTTCGCAAACGACTTCATTGTCTTTTTGATTGTCGTTCGTGATCTCAATGTCTTGTTGGATTTCTTCAAGCTGAGCGACGGTCATGACTGACTGCTGACTCACCTTCAACGACGATTCCATCAGGTAATCGCGGTCAAGTAGACCGTGCAATAATGTCGATAGAGACACACACGCATCAATAGCAGGATGAACACCGTAGAAGTCAAAATCTTCTGAGCTTGGAATAATTTCTTCAAGCTTTTCTAGCTGTTTTTCGAAATTGATTTTCGCCGTTTTCACAGTCAACAATTCCCACACGCTATCCAAAATATCACGGTATATTCGTGCTTCGGCAAACTGTGTGTTTTCACAAAACATCGCAAAATTAGGATACATGCGCTCGCACAAGCTGGTCATAAAAGTGATATGCTGCCAAGGCTCAAGTTTTTCGATACGTACCTGAATAGGGTTCTGTAACATGGTCGCTCTGCTGTGGTGAATAAAGACAGCGAAAGTGTAACCCCACGGATGAGGAATAGCCAGTAATGACGATGCAAAAGCATGCCTTAGCGCTTGTTACCGAAGACAATAATAAATACCTGTCTTTACTTGAGCAAAGGCAGTTGCCCGACTTAGAAATTTGCCAAAACAGCCAAGCCGCAACGATCGTGTTGGCCGCCCCTCCAAAACTGGCTAAAACACTGACTGATTACCCTAATGTGAGGTGGATTCAATCAACGTATGCCGGGGTGGATGCCTTACTCGACACGACGTCTAACCCGCATTTTCAACTCACCAATGTGAAGGGTATTTTCGGGCAACAAATCAGTGAGTACGTACTTGGCCATACCATCAATCATTATCGTCATTTCGATTTATATAAACAGCAGCAGGCCAATCGTGACTGGCAACCTCACCACTACCATTCGCTGCATGGTAAGCGAATGGCAATTTTCGGTACTGGTGCTATTGGCAGTCACCTAGCCAACGTTGTAAAAGCGCTGGGTATCATTCCTGTTGGTATCAATCGCACAGGCATTCCCCCGAGACAATCAGCATTTACTGAAACCTATCACATCAATGAAGCACACAAGGCGCTGTCCGCCATTGATGTTATTGTCTCAACATTGCCTAACACCCCCGAGACACTTGGTTTGTTTAACCAAATACTCTTTTCACCGTGCAAAGGGGCGCTCTTTTTCAATGTCGGCCGTGGTGCCAATGTCGATACGCCATCGCTCCTGCGAGCATTGGAGCAAGGTCATATCGCGCATGCTTTTCTCGATGTGTTTATCAATGAACCACTCTCGCAAGAGTGCCCTTATTGGCACCATAGCCAAGTTACCGTGACACCGCACATTGCTGCGCTGAGTTTTCCAGATCAAGTAATCGATATTTTTGCGGAGAACTATTTGCGTTGGAGAGATGGTTTTCAGCTGCAGAATTT
The DNA here is from genome assembly GCF_041471725.1 of Vibrio sp. 10N.261.51.F12. Taxonomy (NCBI): domain Bacteria; kingdom Pseudomonadati; phylum Pseudomonadota; class Gammaproteobacteria; order Vibrionales; family Vibrionaceae; genus Vibrio; species Vibrio sp. 10N.261.51.F12. The sequence goes on from NZ_JBFROV010000052.1 coordinate 44,379, forward strand.
GGTGGATTTTGATAAGGGATATTAATGGTTCTATGGTTCTATGGTTCTATGGTTCTATGGTTCTATGGTTCTAGAAAAAACCACCATCATTGCATGTCAAAGGAAAATATAGACAACACACCATCTTCCAAAGACCACAGAGCGGCTCTTAACCCGCTCTTCCCCAGGACCTAGGACCTAGGACCTAGGACCTAGGACCGCTCTTTTACCGCTCTTTAACTTTAACCGCTCTTATTTCGGATACTCCTCAAACATCTTGTGCACTTGTTCTGCCACGAATACATCGCGGTCGGCGGTATCCATGGTTTCGGTCAATTGCCTCTGCGACACTGAACTCCACACCACTTCATTGGTGGTCGTTTGAATCAATTCAACATTAAGCTTGCCGAATTTTTTCTCTTTTATTTGCTCAGGCGTGCGCACCCCTACACCATAACCGCCGCCTCCGTAGCTACCTCCTCCAATGCCAAATCCAAACGTTGGGCCAGTTGTCTGAAGTTCAGTACCCTCTAAAATTTGATATCGGACGAGCACATCGCTGTCTGCCGTCACTTTCTGAAAGCCTTTTTGAGCCATTTCTGAATCGACCGCTTTCTTTATACGTGCCGCATCGAGACCAATGGGTACATCGGGGTTTTCTTGATATTGATAGGTTTTAAAAGCAGAAAAATTCACACCAGAATCATAATCGGTAGCAACATCGGAGGCGCACCCAGAGAGGGTAAGCAGTACCAAAGAAATAAATAGAGTCGGTTTTAAATTCATATCAGTCAGGACCATTGTTCAATCTCGCTACGTTAAGCGTAGTCAACTTCGCTGAAGGTTCCTAATCTTTATTCAGTATTCTCAGTAATAAGATGTCCAATGTTTCAAGAGCTTCCATGCACAAATAAAAACGCCCGAAGACAAGCTTCGGGCGTTTAAACATAGACATCACGCGTTTTGACTACGCCCGATGATTATTTGTGATAGGGCTTCGAAAGCTCGTGCACCGCGTCAACAAACACACCCGCGTTCTCTGGCGGCACATCAAGGTGAATGCCGTGACCAAGGTTGAATACATGTCCTGTACCGCCGTCACCAAATCCTTCAAGGATAGTTGCCACTTCCTCACGAATACGCTCTGGCTGAGCATAAAGCATCGATGGGTCCATGTTGCCTTGCAGGGCTACTTTATCTCCAACACGCTTCTTAGCGTCGGCGATATTGATGGTCCAATCTAGGCCTAACGCATCACAACCAGTAGCCGCGATTTGCTCTAGCCACATGCCACCATTTTTAGTAAACAGTGTCACAGGAACACGACGGCCTTCATTTTCACGAATTAAGCCATCGACAATCTTATGCATGTATTGCAAAGAAAATAGGTTGTAGTCACGAGGGGTTAGCACACCGCCCCACGTATCAAATACCATTACCGACTGCGCGCCCGCTTTGATTTGTGCATTCAAGTATTCAATGACACTGTCTGCAAGCTTATCCAGCAACAAGTGCAGCGTTTGTGGTTCCGCATACATCATTTTTTTGATCTTAGTGAAAGCTTTAGAGCTGCCACCTTCCACCATGTAAGTCGCCAGCGTCCACGGGCTACCGGAAAAACCGATCAATGGCACTTCGCCTTTCAGGTCTTTGCGAATTTGACGAACCGCATTCATCACATATTGCAATTCACCTTCAGGATCAGGCAGACCGATTTTTTCGACGTCCGCTTTACAAGTAATTGGTCGCTCGAATTTCGGTCCTTCACCCGTTTCAAAATACAGCCCTAAGCCCATGGCATCAGGGATGGTTAGGATATCTGAAAAAAGAATGGCCGCATCAAGAGGAAAACGACGAAGAGGTTGAAGTGTCACCTCTGAAGCGAGCTCTGCGTTTTTACACAAAGACATGAAATCACCTGCAACCGAGCGCGTCTCACGATACTCTGGGAGATAACGGCCTGCCTGACGCATCATCCATACTGGCGTGTGGTCTACTGGCTCTTTTAATAGCGCTCTAAGATAGCGATCGTTCTTCAATTCCGTCATTCATTTTTCTCCAATTCGAAAGGCCATAGTTTAACGCTAATCATTGATGGTTTGCAGCCATAGATAACATTTCTTTTACCAAAATTTGAGGGGAGTCTGATTGCCTGCGCCATCGCTCAAAAATACAACACTTTGCAAGCGAGATCATATTATTAACAACTAAACTGGGGATGGATTTGCAACCCACTAGTAGCAATGTTAAAAATCAGTCTGCTAGCGAAAATTACAATAATATACTGAGTCTTGAACTCAGCATCTCATAACGACATCTTACTTACCCCCTCCGCTTGCGGAGGGTTTTTTTTAGTCGTTTTCAGTCGATACTCGGTTTACTGTTTCTTCAATCAACGCTCTCGCAATCGTGCCTTCTGGCGCTATATGAGGCAATGCCTCGGTATCAAACCACTGCGCATCTTTTAGCTCACTGTAATCAGGCTTAACCTCACCGCTGTCATAATCGGCCAAGAATGCCATCATCATACTGGTTGGAAATGCCCAAGGCTGGCTGCCAAAGTAACGAATATTTTTTACTTTAATGCCTGTTTCTTCTTCTATCTCTCTCGCGACACATGTTTCTAGCGTTTCACCCACCTCAAGAAAGCCCGCAATCACCGTATACATGCTGCCTGCATGACGATTATGCTGCGCCAATAATATTTGTGTGCCCTTGCGTACTGCAACAATAATGCACGGAAATATACGAGGATAATGCAGGGTTCGACAATCTTGGCATTGCATCGCTAGTTGATTGTGATTGAGGTGAGCCCGACCACCGCACTGCGGGCAAAAGCGCATTGACTGAGTCATGTGGCCATACTGAATCGCCTTGGATAACTGACAAAAAAGGGCTTCGGGTAGCGATAACAATTCACGTAACGACGTTAATTCACGACAGCCGTCTACGTCAGCATCATTAATCCACATAACAGGCGCACCTTGATACTCCCCGATCTGAATGGCTTGCGATGCCGGCAAAGAAAAAGTTTCAGCAAGCCCAAAAGGGATCTGACCATCTTGTAGCCAAAGCTCACTTCCCGCAACCACACACCAATAAGCTGGGTGAATAGTCTCTTCACTTTTTTTTAACATCTTGAATCCTCAGCGCTTGCAGTTCATCCATTTTACTGGCAATCTAAATTCATACCAGCGGGAAAACTAGAAATTCTTAATCTGGTACCAAGAGAAACGATTTCTCATTAACCTTTGTTATGACAAAGCTTGCGACTGCACATTGTGGTCCAGATCATGAGGACATGGTCATGTTAAATAAATTCAAAAACGCACAAGCACAATGGGGTGGCTCAAGTGAGGTCATCGATCATTGGTTAGAAACAAGACAAGCGCTTATCGTTGAATACTGTAAGCTGGCTTCCTTACAACCGGCTTCAGCGCCATCTAATGTCATTGAGCTACCAAAACCATCCGATATTGGTTCGTTTTGCGATCACCTCGTTGACTATATCTCCGAAGGTCACTTCAAGATCTATGAGATGGTCATGGACAAGTGGAAAGCCACTGGGTTTAAAACCAACGAAGAGATTGATGGTGCATACGCGAAGATTGTTTTGACGACCGAGCCCTTGCTCGAGTTCAATGATAAATACGTTGCGCTGGCACACGATCATGACTTACCAAACTTTGAGCCTGATATGTCTAAAGTTGGTGAAATCCTTGAGCTTCGCTTTGAAGTAGAAGATACGTTAATTCAGCTTATTGCCGACAGTTTAGCGATTCCACCAGGCGCGTAATGCATTTGCAGCGATAATACTCGCACACGTAATCACGTAGCGAGTGGTGGTATAATCAGCCCCTGTTTACTCAGGGGTGAATGCGTTATTACTTCATGGCTTGTATCTCTATACAAACGCCTCTTGGCTGAACACGACGGTTATTTAGCTGAGATAGCGGTTAAATATTCTATTGCCGTTTTCACTTCATCCTTATCTCCTAGCCTGCAAGTTGTCACGCCCTTCTTCTTATATAAAGTCGTTCCACATTCAGTATTACCCGAGGAAAATAGTTGGTTCCGCTCCAATAAAGATTGATTGTTTTGGGGCTATATCAAGTCGGCTGGACAGGTAAGCTAACGTACTTTTGCCTCTTTCGGTGTTATATATCGCAAGTATCCAAGTCCAAATATGGTCATTCCTGCACAAGCAGGGATCTACTCACAACGTTTACGGAATCACAACGACTTCCCCGCGCACTGAAACTTGTTTTTGGACAGAGGTCTCTCAAAGTACGTGACTCAACTTAAATAGAAATGAATGACACCAAAATAGGTTCACGACGCGCTGATGAAGATCCCCTTTTTCAAGAGGATGACGGTTAGTTTTACGCCGTCATCCTCACAGATGAGGTTCGCCCAAAGTGTGACTCACTTAAATAGAAATGAATGACACTAGGATAGATTCACGACGCGCTGATTAAGATCCCCTTTTTCAAGGGGATAACGGTTGGTTTTTACGCCGTCATCCTCGCTGATGAGGTTCGCTCAAAGTGTGTGACTCACTTAAATGGCAATGAATGACACCAAAATAGGTTCACGACGCGCTGATGAAGATCCCCCTTTTTCAAGGGGATGACGGTTAATTTTTACACCGTCATACTCGCAGATGAGGTTCGCTCAAAGTGTGTGACTCACTTAAATAGAAATGAATAACACCAGGATAGATTCACGACGCGCTGATTAAGATCCCCTTTTTCAAGGGGATGACGGTTAGGTTTTACGCCGTCATCTTCGCAGATGAGGTTCGCCCAAAGTGTGGACTCACTTAAATATAAATGAATGACACTAGGATAGGTTCACGATGCGCTGATGAAGATCCCCTTTTTCATGGGGATGACGGATATTTTTTTAACCGTCATCCTCGCAGATGAGGTTCGCCCAAAGAGTGTGACTCACTTAAATAGAAATGAATGACACCAAAATAGGTTCACGACGCGCTGATGAAGATCCCCGTTTTTCAAGGGGATGACGGTTAGTTTTTACGCCGTCATCCTCACAGATGAGGTTCGCCCAAAGTGTGTGGCTCACTTAAATGGCAATGAATGACACTAAAATAGGTTCACGACACGCTGATGAAGATCCCGCTTTTTCAAGGGGATGACGGTTAGGCTTTACGCCGTCATCCTCGCAGATCAGGTTCGCCCAAAGTGTGTGGCTCACCTAAATAGAAATGAATGGCACCAGGATAGATTCACAACACGTTGGTGAAGGTCCCCTTTTCAAGGAGATGACGGTTAGTTTTTATTGGTGGGAGCAGTAACATGCCACACTTCATTCTGCACTAGCGAAGACTAAGCTGGCTCATTTCTGGGCAAAACTAAACTCGCTAATTTATGATACTGTTGTAGCTCAGTGAGCGCTCTCGGTCGATTCCTTTCTTCAAAGGAATGACGAATAATGGATGTTTGGGTTGCTGATTAGGGTTAGCTTTTTATCCAGAAATGTTTTTGAAATTGATCCGTCTTTACTGCCATCACATTAACCACAACGCTGCACGATGGGACACATAGTGGCCTTATTACACGTAGTCGCGTTATTAGAAACTGGATAAACACGATTTAACGCGGATCAACAGATACAAAAAAGGCGCCTTTCGGCGCCTTTTTTCATTTCTTTCTGCGATTAATCGTCAGAAGAGAAGCCTGCATTAAGAAGTGCAGCTAGGTTATCCGTTGCTTGTTCAGCAGATGGGCCTTCCTGTACTTCGTCACGCTTAGCTTGACGGTCTTGGTGATAAGCAAAGCCCGTACCCGCTGGGATCAAACGACCCACGATTACGTTCTCTTTCAGACCACGTAGGTCGTCACGTTTGCCAGATACCGCTGCCTCTGTTAGTACACGCGTCGTTTCTTGGAACGATGCTGCAGAGATAAACGATTCTGTTGCTAGAGACGCCTTAGTGATACCTAGTAGGTCACGTTCGTAACCCACAAGCTCTTTGCCTTCAGCTTCCAATAGACGGTTAGCAATCTTAACTTGAACGTATTCAACTTGCTCACCTGGTAGGAATTCTGAATCACCAGCACGAGTGATTGTACACTTACGTAGCATTTGACGAACGATAGTCTCAATGTGCTTATCGTTAATCTTAACGCCTTGTAAACGGTATACTTCTTGAACTTCGTTCGCGATGTATTGCGTTACAGCGTGAATGCCACGTAGACGTAGAATGTCATGCGGAGTTTCTGGACCATCGGCAATAACGTCACCACGCTCAACACGTTCACCTTCGAACACGTTCAACTGACGATGCTTAGGAATCATCTCTTCGTAGTTATCGCCGCCATCGCGAGCAATAATCAAACGACGCTTACCTTTCGTTTCTTTACCAAATGAAACCATACCTGAGTGCTCAGCAAGAATTGCTGGCTCTTTCGGCTTACGGGCTTCAAATAGATCCGCAACGCGAGGTAGACCACCGGTGATATCTCGGTTTCCGCTCGATTTTTGAGGGATACGAGATAACGTGTCACCAACGCCAACTTCTGCGCCATCTTCAATGTTAACGATCGCTTTACCTGGTAGGAAGTAAAGTGCTGGTACATCAGTACCCGCGATCATTACATCTTTACCTAGCTCATCAACAAGTTTGATAGCTGGACGCATATCTTTACCTGCTGCTGGGCGTTGTGCCGCATCGGTTACTTCACTTGAAGATAGACCCGTTAGGTCATCTGTTTGACGAGAAACGGTTACGCCATCGATCATGTCTACGAATTGAATACGACCAGCCACTTCAGTGATGATTGGCAGTGTATGCGCTTCCCAGTTAGCCACAACGTCGCCAGCTTGAACTGTGTCGTTGTCGCCTTTCGACAGGATCGAACCGTAAGGCAATTTGTGTTTCTCTTTCGTACGGCCGAATTCATCAATGATGGTCATTTCAGAAGCACGAGAGGTAATCACAAGTTTCTTGTCTTTGTTGATTACGAACTTAGCATTGTGAAGTTTCACAGAACCTGTGTTCTTCGCTTGAATGCTGTTTTCTGCTGCGGCTGTAGATGCGGCACCACCGATGTGGAACGTACGCATCGTTAGCTGTGTACCCGGTTCACCGATAGACTGAGCAGCGATAACGCCAACTGCTTCACCTTGGTTCACTAGGTGACCACGTGCTAGGTCACGACCATAACACTGTGCACAACAACCGAAGTCTGCATCACAGGTAACAACAGAGCGCACTTTCATGCTATCTACTGAGTTGTCTTCCATGATTTGACACCACTTCTCATCAATCAGAGTATTACGTGGAATCAGAACATCTTCAGTACCAGGCTTAAGAACGTCTTCAGCCACTACACGACCCAGTGCCAACTCAGAAAGTGCAACTTTAACGTCACCACCTTCGATATGAGGCATCATGTCAACACCTTCATGGGTGCCACAGTCATGTTCGTGTACTACAACGTCTTGAGCAACGTCTACTAGACGACGAGTTAGGTAACCCGAGTTTGCTGTTTTCAGTGCTGTATCCGCAAGACCCTTACGAGCACCGTGCGTTGAGATAAAGTACTGAAGGACGTTTAGACCTTCTTTAAAGTTTGCCGTGATTGGCGTCTCGATGATTGAACCATCTGGACGTGCCATCAGACCACGCATACCAGCAAGCTGACGAATCTGAGCAGCAGAACCACGAGCGCCCGAGTCAGCCATCATGTAGATGCTGTTAAACGACTCTTGTTGCTCTTCTTCACCGTCACGGTTAACGACCGTTTCAGATGAAAGGTTGTCCATCATCGCTTTCGCTACGCGATCATTGGTCGAAGCCCAAATATCGATCACTTTGTTGTAGCGCTCACCCGCTGTTACAAGACCTGATTGGAACTGGTCTTGGATTTCGCGAACTTCTTCTTCTGCTGATTCGATTTCGTCGTACTTCGCTTGAGGTACAACCATGTCATCGATACCAACCGATACACCTGATAGTGCCGCATAAGCGAAACCGGCGTACATGATTTGGTCAGCAAAAACTACGGTGTCTTTAAGACCAAGCTTACGGTAACACTCGTTAAGTAGGTTTTGAATTTGCTTCTTACCTAGCTTTTGGTTTACCAAGCTGTATGGAAGACCGGTTGGAACAATTTGCCACAACATTGCACGGCCAACGGTAGTATCTACCATGCTCGTACCGGTTGTGCTGTTGCCATCTTCGTCAACCACTGTCTCAGTGATACGTACTTTTACGCGAGCATGAAGCTCTGCGCTCTTAGTACGGTATGCCTTTTCAGCCTCTTCAGGGCCAGCAAGGTACATACCTTCACCTTTGACGTTGATCTTATCACGCGTCATGTAGTAAAGACCCAATACAACGTCCTGAGAAGGTACGATGATTGGATCACCTGATGCTGGAGACAGAATGTTATTCGTCGACATCATCAGCGTACGTGCTTCAAGTTGTGCTTCTAGAGTTAGAGGCACGTGAACCGCCATTTGGTCACCATCGAAGTCGGCGTTATATGCCGCACACACTAGTGGGTGAAGCTGAATCGCTTTACCTTCGATTAGTACTGGTTCAAACGCTTGAATACCAAGACGGTGAAGTGTTGGTGCACGGTTAAGCAGTACTGGGTGTTCGCGGATAACGTCGTCTAGGATATCCCAAACAATCGCTTCTTCACGTTCTACCATTTTCTTAGCTGCTTTGATTGTCGTCGCCATGCCACGAGTTTCTAGCTTGCTGTAGATGAATGGTTTAAATAGCTCAAGTGCCATCTTCTTAGGAAGACCACACTGGTGCAGACGAAGGTATGGACCCACTGTGATTACAGAACGGCCAGAGTAGTCTACACGTTTACCTAGAAGGTTCTGACGGAAACGACCTTGTTTACCCTTGATCATATCAGCAAGAGATTTCAGAGGACGCTTGTTAGAACCTGTGATTGCACGACCGCGACGACCGTTATCTAGAAGGGCATCAACAGACTCTTGCAACATACGCTTTTCGTTACGTACGATGATGTCTGGAGCCGCTAGCTCTAGAAGACGCTTCAAACGGTTGTTACGGTTAATCACACGGCGGTAAAGGTCGTTCAGATCAGACGTCGCAAAGCGACCGCCATCTAGTGGAACTAGAGGACGTAGATCTGGCGGTAGAACCGGAAGAACCGTCAAGATCATCCATTCTGGGTTGTTCCCCGATTGAATGAAGGCTTCAACTAGCTTCAGGCGCTTAGTGATTTTTTTACGCTTAGTTTCAGAGTTAGTGGTTTCCAACTCTTCGCGCATTTGTTCCGCTTCTGCGTGCATGTCCATAGTAGACAGCAGATCTTTGATCGCTTCTGCACCCATCTTAGCTGTGAACTCATCACCCCACTCTTCTAGGCGATCCAAATACTCATCTTCAGTAAGCATTTGAGATTTTTCTAGATCAGTCATGCCTGGTTCTGTCACGACGTACATTTCAAAGTACAGTACGCGTTCGATATCACGTAGAGGGATATCCATCAACAAACCGATACGAGACGGTAGTGATTTTAGGAACCAGATGTGAGCAACAGGTGAAGCAAGCTCGATGTGGCCCATACGGTCACGACGAACTTTAGTTTGCGTTACTTCAACGCCACACTTTTCACAGATAACACCGCGGTGTTTCAAACGCTTATATTTGCCACAAAGACATTCGTAGTCTTTAACTGGACCAAAAATACGCGCACAGAATAGACCATCACGTTCTGGTTTGAACGTACGATAGTTGATCGTTTCTGGTTTCTTAACTTCACCAAACGACCATGAACGAATCATGTCAGGTGAAGATAGACCGATTTTGATTGCATCAAATTCTTCGGTCTTATGCTGTGCTTTTAGAAAGTTTAATAAGTCTTTCACAATCAGCTCCTGTGAGGAGTTAAAAGGGGCCCGCTCAAACACTTAAGAGCGAGCACCTTCCTACCAGATAATCCTATAAAAGGATTATTCGTCTTCTAGCTCGATGTTGATACCTAGCGAGCGAATCTCTTTCAACAATACGTTGAACGATTCTGGCATGCCAGGTTCCATGCTGTGGTTACCGTCGACGATGTTTTTATACATCTTCGTACGGCCGTTAACGTCATCAGACTTAACCGTTAGCATTTCTTGTAGAGTGTAAGCAGCACCGTATGCTTCTAGTGCCCATACTTCCATCTCACCGAAACGCTGACCACCGAACTGAGCTTTACCACCAAGTGGTTGCTGAGTTACTAGGCTGTACGAACCAGTAGAACGAGCGTGCATCTTGTCATCAACAAGGTGGTTCAGTTTTAGCATGTACATGTAACCAACGGTTACAGGACGCTCAAACTGGTCGCCAGTACGGCCATCAAACAAGGTTAACTGACCTGATTCAGGTAAGTCGCCAAGTTTAAGAAGTTCTTTAATAGACTTCTCTGATGCACCATCAAATACTGGCGTCGCAATTGGTAGGCCACCACGTAGGTTTTTCACCAATGTACGAACTTCATCGTCAGACAGTTCAGCAATATCAACTTCTTGACGTGTACCACCAAGATCATAAACCTTCTGCAAGAACTCACGGAACTTAGCCAGTTCCTGTTGCTCTTTCATCATCTGGTTGATCTTGTCACCGATACCTTTCGCCGCCAGACCTAAGTGAACCTCAAGGATCTGACCGATGTTCATACGCGAAGGTACACCCAGTGGGTTCAATACGATGTCAACAGGCTGACCTTTTTCATCGTAAGGCATGTCTTCAACAGGGTTGATCTTAGAGATTACACCCTTGTTACCGTGACGACCGGCCATTTTATCACCAGGCTGGATGCGACGCTTAACCGCTAGGTAAACCTTAACAATCTTAAGAACACCAGGTGCTAAATCATCACCTTGAGTAATCTTACGACGCTTAGTTTCAAACTTCTTATCGAAGTCAGCTTTTAGCTCGTCGTTCTGCTCTGCAAGTTGCTCAAGTTGAGTTTGCAGCGCGTCATCTTCTAGCGTTAGCTCTAGCCATCTCTTACGATCGACAGAATCCAGTCTTGCTTCAGAGTAACCACCTTGAAGTAATACCGCTCTTACACGCGCCAGTAGACCACCTTCAAGAATTTGGAACTCTTCAGTTAGGTCTTTCTTCGCTTCTTTAAGCTGCATCTGCTCAATTTCAAGAGCACGCTTGTCTTTTTCTACGCCATCGCGAGTAAAGACTTGCACATCAATGATCGTACCAGAAACAGAGTTTGGTACACGTAGTGATGTATCTTTAACATCTGATGCTTTTTCGCCGAAGATAGCACGTAGTAGCTTCTCTTCAGGAGTAAGTTGAGTTTCACCCTTAGGCGTAACTTTACCTACTAGGATGTCGCCACCCTTAACTTCAGCACCAATGTAAACGATACCTGACTCGTCTAGTTTAGACAGAGCAGACTCACCTACGTTTGGAATATCCGCTGTGATCTCTTCAGAACCCAGCTTAGTATCACGAGCCACACAAGATAGTTCTTGAATGTGAATTGTCGTGAAACGGTCTTCTTGAACTACGCGCTCAGATACTAAGATCGAGTCTTCGAAGTTATAACCATTCCAAGGCATAAACGCGATACGCATGTTTTGACCAAGTGCCAATTCACCAAGATCCGTTGAAGGACCATCGGCCAATACATCACCACGAGCAACTGGCTCACCAGGAAGTACTGTTGGACGTTGGTTAATACACGTGTTCTGGTTTGAACGGGTGTACTTAGTTAGGTTGTAAATGTCGATACCAGCTTCACCAGGGATCAGCTCTTCTTCATTAACCTTAACTACGATACGAGATGCGTCTACTGACTGCACCATACCACCACGTTTCGCTACCGCTGTAACACCCGAGTCAACAGCTACGTTACGCTCGATACCAGTACCTACTAGAGGCTTGTCGGCGCGTAGAGTTGGAACGGCTTGACGTTGCATGTTCGCACCCATCAATGCACGGTTCGCATCATCGTGTTCTAGGAACGGGATAAGCGAGGCAGCGATCGATACTACTTGGTTTGTTGCAACGTCCATGTAGTTAACATGGTCACGCGGGTGAAGACCAGATTCGCCTTTTTGACGAGCTGTGATCAGCTCTTCAGCAAAGCCGTTTTCTTCTGTTAACGCGGCATTCGCCTGTGCGATAACAAATTGACCTTCTTCGATAGCTGACAAGTAGTCAACTTCATCAGTCACAACACCTTCTACAACACGACGGTACGGCGTTTCTAGGAAACCGTACTCATTACAACGTGCAAACGCAGATAGTGAGTTGATCAAACCGATGTTTGGACCTTCTGGCGTTTCGATCGGACATAGACGACCGTAGTGCGTAACGTGTACGTCACGTACTTCAAAGCCAGCACGCTCACGAGTAAGACCACCAGGACCCAAAGCAGAGATACGACGTTTGTGCGTCACTTCTGATAACGGGTTGTTTTGGTCCATAAACTGTGAAAGCTGTGAAGAGCCAAAGAATTCTTTAACAGCTGCAGAGATCGGCTTAGCATTGATAAGGTCTTGAGGCATGATTGCATCAAGGTCACCAAGACTTAAGCGTTCTTTCACTGCACGTTCTACACGAACTAGACCAACACGGAATTGGTTTTCAGCCATTTCGCCAACACTACGGATACGACGGTTGCCAAGGTGGTCGATATCGTCCACTTCGCCAATGCCGTTACGAATGCCGATCAGCTTCTTCATGACTTCAACAATATCTGTCTCGTCAAGAATGCCTTGCTCTAGCGCGTCTTCACGACCGATTGAGCTGTTAAACTTCATACGACCAACGGTCGATAGGTCATAACGCTCTTCAGCGAAGAACAAGCTTGCAAATAATGATTCTGCCGCTTCTTTCGTTGGTGGCTCACCCGGGCGCATCATGCGGTAGATTTCTACCAATGCAGAGATGCGGTCTACCGTGCTGTCGACACGTAATGTGTCTGACATGAACGGACCGTGGTCTAGATCGTTCGTAAATAGAACTTCTAGCGCTTTGTGGCCAGCCTGAGATAGGTTCGCTAATGCTTCCAAGCTGATCTCGTGGTTTGCACCAACGATGATTTCGCCTGTCGCCTCATTGACGTAGTCTTTAGCGGCTACTTTACCGACGATGTATTCGACCGGTACTTCAATGAAATCAACGCCATCTTTTTCAAGTTGACGGATGTGACGCGCAGTGACACGACGACCAGTCTCAACATAAGTCTTGCCGTTTGCTTCGATATCGAAAGATGCAGTTTCGCCACGTAGACGCTCTGGCACCAACTCCATTAATAGAGTTTGTTCTTTAACTTCGAAGTTAATTTTATCGAAGAAAATATCGAGGATCTCTTCCGACGTTTTACCTAATGCACGAAGAATGATCGATGCTGGTAATTTACGACGACGGTCAATTCGAACGTACAAGTTATCCTTAGGATCAAACTCGAAATCGAGCCATGAACCACGGTAAGGAATAACACGTGCGTTATAAAGAACTTTACCTGAAGAGTGGGTCTTACCCTTATCGCTGTCGAAGAACACGCCTGGGCTTCGGTGCAGCTGGGATACGATAACCCTCTCGGTACCATTAATTACGAAGGTACCATTGTCTGTCATAAGCGGAATTTCGCCCATGTAGACTTCTTGTTCTTTAATATCTTTTACAGTACCCGCTGGTGCGTCTTTATCAAACACAACTAGGCGTAGTTTAACGCGTAGTGGCTTTGAATAAGTTACGCCACGAATTTGACATTCTTTAACATCAAACACTGGCTCGCCAAGACGATAGCTAACGTATTGCAGCTCAGAATTGCCGTTATAGCTCTGAATTGGAAAAACAGAACGAAAAGCAGCCTCAAGTCCATATTGTCCTTCAGGATCCTGTTCGATAAACTTGTCGAAAGAATCAAGCTGGATCGATAGCAGGTATGGAATGTCCAATACTTGTGGACGAGTACCAAAGTCCTTACGGATGCGCTTTTTCTCGGTATAAGAGTAAACCATGGGGTTCCTCAGCTCGCTGATAAGTGACCCAAACTGTCCGCCCAAACCTAGTTACTTAAGGTGGGTAATGGGACAGTGACTAACAACTGTTTACTGTAGTGACGTTAACTCAAGCGTCGAGCAACGTTTTTTGCATGGTACGTAGGTGCTTAAACAGCGGGAAAATTCACCTACGCCCTACAGCGCAAAAAGGCCGGTGGTTAATAAACCACCAGCCAATAGCCTGTCGGCTATGAAATTAAGTAATAATTACTTAACTTCAACAGTAGCACCAGCTTCTTCTAGAGTCGCTTTAAGTGCTTCTGCTTCAGCTTTTTCTACGCCTTCTTTAAGAGGTGCAGGTGCGCCGTCTACAAGCGCTTTAGCTTCTTTAAGACCTAGGCCAGTTGCGCCACGTACAGCTTTGATAACTTGTACTTTGTTAGGGCCAACAGCAGTAAGAACTACGTCGAATTCAGTTTGCTCAGCAGCAGCTTCGCCGCCAGCAGCGCCACCAGCTACAACTGCAGCAGCAGCAGTAACACCGAATTTCTCTTCCATAGCTTCGATAAGCTCAACAACTTGCATTACAGACATTTCTGCAACTGCGTCTAGGATTTGCTCGTTAGTAATAGACATAACAATTCTCTTTTAAGTCAACAATAAGTTTATTTTGCAACCAGTAAAAAGCAAGGCTTAAGCCGCAGCTTCTTCTTTTTGGTCGCGAACAGCAGCGATAGTACGTACCAGCTTGCCAGCTGAAGCTTCTTTCATGCACATCATTAGGCGTGCAATCGCTTCGTCGTAAGTTGGTAGTGTCGCTAGTACATCAGCATCAGTAACTGCGCCTTCAAATGCAGCAGCTTTGATCTCGAATGTTTTGTTCTCTTTAGCGAAGTCTTTGAAAAGACGCGCTGCAGCACCAGGGTGCTCGTTAGAGAACGCAAGTAGGCTAGGACCAGTAAATGTGTCTTGTAGACACTCAAACTCAGTACCATCTACTGCACGGCGTGCTAGTGTGTTACGAACAACTCTCATGTAAACACCCGCTTCACGCGCTTGTTTACGTAGAGAAGTCATTGCGCCAACACCAACGCCACGAGAATCAGCTACAACTGCAGAAAGTGCACCACTGGCTGCTTCGTTGACTTCAGCAACAATTGCTTTTTTGTCTTGAAGGTTTAAAGCCATTTGGAATTTACTCCTGGTTGTTATTACACCACTCAGCATCATAATGATACCGAGAGCTAATACGGTGCTTTCCCATAAGCCAATTGATTTCGAAAAATCAACCCGCCTTAAGTCGGGCACCGTCTACGTAGGTTTGATTAAGTTCAAATCGAAAAATGAACGCCTACGGTCTTGGACGGAGACTGACATTCCACAAGTAGATTATCAGCCTCAACCACAAATTTTGATAGGCGCAAAATTATACATAATTTTTACGCCTATGCAAGCTTTTAAGCGATTAGGCTATTAAGCTTGTGTGTCCAGGGTACCCTGATCCACAGTAACGCCAGCACCCATAGTAGTAGAGATACTCACTTTCTTCAGGAAAACACCTTTCGCTGAAGACGGCTTAGCTTTCTTAAGAGCAACTAGAAGAGTCTCTAGGTTCTCTTGAAGCTGGTTAGCTTCGAAAGATACTTTACCGATTGTAGTGTGGATGATGCCGTTTTTGTCGTTACGGTAACGAACCTGACCAGCTTTAGCGTTCTTAACCGCTTCAGCAACGTTAGGTGTTACAGTACCAACTTTAGGGTTTGGCATAAGACCGCGTGGACCTAGGATAGTACCTAGTTGACCAACAACGCGCATTGCATCTGGAGAAGCAACAACAACGTCAAAGTCCATTACGCCTTTTTTCACTTGCTCAGCAAGATCTTCCATACCAACGATGTCTGCGCCAGCTGCTTTAGCGGCTTCAGCGTTTGCACCTTGAGTGAACACTGCTACGCGGATTTCGCGGCCAGTACCGTGCGGAAGTACAGTTGCACCACGTACGTTCTGGTCAGATTTACGAGCATCGATGCCTAGGTTAACAGCAACGTCTACAGACTCTACGAATTTAGCTGTTGCTAGTTCTTTAAGAAGAGCTACAGCTTCGTTGATGTCGTATTCTTTAGTTACTTCAACTTTGTCGCGGATTACGCGCATACGCTTAGTAAGTTTTGCCATGATCTTAACCCTCTACCACTAGGCCCATTGAACGAGCAGTACCCGCAATAGAACGTTTCATCGCTTCAATATCAGCACCAGTCATATCAGCAGCTTTAGTTTCTGCGATTTCTTGGATTTGAGCATCAGTAACAGTACCCACTTTTTCAGTGTTAGGACGGCCAGAGCCAGACTTAACGCCAGCAGCTTTCTTAAGAAGAACAGCAGCAGGTGGAGTTTTTGTTACGAACGTGAAAGAACGGTCACTGTAAACAGTGATAACTACTGGAGTAGGTAGACCTTTCTCAACAGATTCTGTTTTTGCGTTAAACGCTTTACAGAATTCCATGATGTTCACACCGTGTTGACCTAGAGCAGGACCAACCGGTGGACTAGGGTTCGCCATACCTGCTGCAACTTGCAACTTGATATAAGCTTCAACTTTCTTAGCCATGATATTTCCTAATGTTTGGGTTCAAACGCTAACCAATCGATCAGCTCCCCAGTTTTCAATAAATACTTTCTGCAGTAATACCTGCAAAAAGGCGCGAAATTATAATCATAATTCGCGCCTTAAACAACCCTAAAAAGGTGTTTTTTTAATCAAGTTTTTCAACTTGACCAAACTCGAGCTCAACCGGTGTTGCACGACCAAAGATCGAAACAGACACTTTAATGCGGCTCTTATCATAATCTACTTCTTCAACGGTACCGTTAAAGTCAGCAAATGGACCATCGTTCACACGTACCACTTCACCCGCTTCGAACATTGTTCTTGGACGAGGTGCTTCACTTGCTTTCTCTAGACGGTTAAGAATAGCGTCAGCTTCTTTGTCAGTGATAGGTGCAGGACGGTCAGAGGTTCCACCAATGAAGCCCATGACACGTGGCACACTACGCACCAAGTGCCAAGATTCATCGTTCATTAACATCTGAACGAGAACATAGCCTGGGAAGAACTTACGCTCACTTTTACGACGTTGGCCAGCGCGTATTTCCACAACTTCTTCAGTTGGTACTAGCACTTCACCAAAGTAGTCTTCCATCGCGTGCATTTTTATATATTCGCGAAGAGACTGAGCCACACGTCCTTCAAAACCAGAGAAGGCTTGAACAACGTACCAGCGTTTTTTCGGAGCTTCACTCATGAATTAAGACCCTCTATATCCCGGTTACTAAAGCCACTAGACGTACCATAATTCCATCAATACCCCATAGCGCCAGTGCCATAACAACACTAACAGCTAAGACGATTAACGTGGTTTGCGTCGTTTCTTGGCGTGTAGGCCATACAACCTTACGTACTTCAACTCGTGCTTCACGAGCGAACAAGATCGCAGCTTTACCTTTAGTCGTTGTTGCGGCAACACCAAGTGCTACTGCGATTAAAACAACCACACCTGCAGCGCGGATTACTACGGATAGCTCTCCATACAGGTAATTACCCACAACAGCGGCGGCCAACAGAGCAAAAGCGACAATCCACTTCATTACATCTGCTGCATTCGAGCTTTCAGGAGCTTCAGCATTTGCTTTCATAAAACCAACCTGTGACAAGTCTTTACTAGACGACAACAACCCCGCTGTTGCAGGGCTTATTCCTTTGTGCTGGTGAAATATGAGTCAAACCAACACCCTACAAAAAGACTCAGCAAGTATTTATGACTTACTCAGTCTTCAAAATCCTTTATTTATTCACCAAATTGGTGAATTTTGCGCCTCTATAAATAGTAGCGCAGAAAAAGGGCATCAAATGATGCCCTTTTTACTAGTGGTTCGTCAAGATTTTGCTAAAAATTA
>NZ_JBFROV010000053.1:0-81083 GCF_041471725.1 Vibrio sp. 10N.261.51.F12
TATTTAACCTTCTGATATAAAAGAATAATTTTTAAACTAAAATTAATAAATTCGTAAAGAAAACGGAAAATATAATGGTATGAATAACAGGATGCACTAATTAAGACACCCTGCTATTTGGTTAGCGGTCTATTTTCGGTGAGTACAAAGAGTAGGCGGTAATTTGCCCTGCTACGATTGCTGAAAACATGAATAATGCGGATAAACCGATATTAGGTATCGGTAAAATCGATTGCTCGAAAACGGACTGACTGGCACTGACTAACACTCGGCTCCCGGGTACTAAAATAATAATGCCTTGGACAATATAAATGGATCCGGTGAGATCGAGACGCTTAGCGACCCAAGTACCATACAAGGTAATCAAGACCGTTGTGATCCAGGTGCCTACGATCCAGCCGCTACTGAAGCCAAGATAAAATGGTCCCCACATCCCGAGTACCGCAACAGGTAACCCAAGCAAAATGTCTTTTGGTCGCGCATTAAAAATAACGCCAATAGACGATGAAATCAGCAGCAAGCCAAAGCAGTGTAACCAGAGCGGCACTTCATTCGTATAAGACAAGGACTCAGCTTGTCCCCACCAAGCCTCACCAATGTTTAAGCCCATAATAACGCCGATGAATAGCTTTATTAACGTTAATGCGCTTTGCCCCAATAAGGCTGTTCCTGAGACCAAGTCGTTAAAAGCTAAACACTCCAACGAGTTGGCAATTGAAAGTCCGGGAACAAAAAGCACGACGGTCGCAATACAAAGGGCCCAAACTGGTATTGCCGCACCGGTGCTTGCAATAAACGCAACGAATATGCCGGTTAATAAAGCAGCAACGAACTCAACTGCGATGGAGTTACGTCCTTTAACTACTAATTGAGTTAGCCAAACGATCAGTCCAAGAATTACCGAGTAACCGACGGCTTCAAGCGTACTACCAACCAACATAAGATAAGCGGGCGGTATGCCCATGTTGGCAAGTGCAACAATCCATTTTGGATAACCAACAGGCTCTGGCACCGGTTCATTACTTGGTTGATTAATGCGAATAATCGTATTTGCCAATAAACCGAGGTTAATTGAGGCGGGCTTGAGCCGCTTTAATACCACGGTATTGTTTTTATCTGGAAACTGATAATTGATAGCGGTGGGTGTGGCTTGAACCATCACATCAATGCCGTGCTTTTGCGCATAAAACTGAGCGTATTTTTCCACTTTATAAGGTGCGCAACCGCTACGATGTAACGTATCACCAATTTGGACGATTTTGTTTATGGTTTGAGGTGAAGGCATAGGTCCGTCTAGTTCAAGTTGTCACTGTCTTTAAGTGGCGTAAAGGTAGCAGAGCTTGCCTGTTTTGACGAGTGCTATTAATACAAACGATGGGTTTTTTGTTGGTGATTGGATGTGGTTGAGTTTTACCAATACCAATCGTCGCAGTATAAGGCGTTTCATCAGTAGATAGCGTCGTTCGTCGCATGGCTAAGCGTGCGATTATTGCAATCAATAGACTGTTCTCAATTCATCATAGTCATTAATAAAAGGCGGACACTTTGAAGCTATTTTTTGCAAGACCATCACTTTTAGCACTACAACCTTTTTTCGCAAAACAACTTTTTTTCACAAGGCAACCAATCGCATTCGTTAAAATAGCCCTAAAGTCCATATTGGCAATGAGCATGTTGTTGCCACTTAGCCTTCAGGCCGCCGATAAACAAGGTGCATTTGTTGGAGGGGCACTGGGTAATATGCAGACGTATTCTGTCGAGAACAATATTGAAGGCGCGCGGTATAATCACTCCAGCCCTGCTATTGCGGTTTATGCGGGGTATCACTTTACAGATTGGTTTGGTTTAGAAGGGCAATTATTAGGTTCGGATACTTCGATTTCAGGGCTAGATTCAGTGACGGGTGTGTTATCAGTATCCCCTAAGTTTTCTTATTATTTTAACGATAATGTTGCAGTGTATACCAAGGTTGGGCTGTCTGGATTTTTGATGAACTGGGACAGTAACCCAAATAAAGAAAGCGTTAATGATTACTCTTACGGTGTAGGAACGCATGCGGGCATAGGGGTTAATATTGCGATGAACAACAGCGTCAATATGCGTCTTGACTATACGTATATGATGCCAACGTTCAATCATGGTAACGGCGTTGAATTGGGTAATGCCGATATTGGGTTATTGATGGTGGGGATTCACTACCAGTTCTAGTTTACGTATGACCAAGTAAGCAGCCGATTAGTCACTTTATTTGGGGCGTGGTGCCCTATGTTGAGGAAACAACGAAAAGTACAAGTGAATAGGGTAACTGTCTATGTTCGATATTGAGGTAATCAGCGACACTTAACGACATCGCTTACATCACAAATAATAACGCTCAGTAAGCGAAAACTTAAGTAAGTCAGCTCAAACTAACGAACACAGTGATTGTGAATACCACTTCTCATATACAAAGGAAGAGACCATGCCTCAACAAGATGTGACCCTACAACAAGAGTTTCGTACTGCAATGTCAAAGCTTGCCGCTGCAGTTAATATTATTTCCACTGGTGGAGAAGCTGGAACGGTAGGCATTACCGCGACCGCGGTATGTTCCGTCACTGATACGCCCGCGACAGTGCTTGTTTGCGTTAATCGTAATAGTGCATCGAATGAAATATTCAAATCGAATGGTCGTATGTGTATTAACGTCTGTGCAAGTGAGCATCAAGAGATGTCCATGCATTTTGCTGGCATGACAGGGCTGTCGATGGAAGAGCGCTTCCAATTACCACAATGGACACTTAATCAACACAATGTACCGATCCTTAGTGGTGCACTTGCAACACTTGAAGGAAAGATTGGTGTGATGCAAGAGTCGGGCACACATACGGTGTTTTTTGTTGAAATAGAGACCATTACGACGCAAAACAAAGATGCGCTAATTTACTTCGATCGTCAGTTTAAACATGTGCTAGCAGAGGTCGCTGAGCAAGAAAAAGCCGTGGCTTAATGAACACGAACTCACTGAGTGGTGAGTAGCCTCATAAAAAAAACACCCGATAAGCGGGTGATTTTTTATGAGGCTACTCATCTTCTATTGGCTAACATCAATTACATTACCCAAACCTAGCGCTTAACAGTGATAAGTTCGTTCAGTAAATCAGAAAGTTGAGTATACTTTTCTTCACCAATACGTGCCTTGAGTGCGATATATTGGTCTTCGATCTTTGGACGTAAACGTTCAACCAATTGCTGTGCTTCTGGCGTCAAATGGATATAGAACTTACGGCCATCATTCGCTGATTTTTGCTTCTGCACATACCCTAATTTCTCAAGTCGACCAATGATCCCCGTGAGGCTAGGGCTTAAAATACAGCTCTCATTAGACAACGTCGTGAAGTCAATTTCGCCTTTAGTATCAAGAACACGCATCACTCGCCATTGTTGTTCCGTAATGTCATTTTCCGCTAACACAGGACGGAAGTACTCCATCGCGACATCGCGTGCGCGAATCAATTGTAGTGGTAATGAATCTTCGTATCTCGTCACAAAACAAACCTTGTTTTAATGGTCACTCTAATAACAAGATATATCAGATACTCCTAAGAGTCATCTTATTGATATACCTTAACTTTAATTCTTTTGTTTCCATGTAGATAGAATACTCTAAAAGTAAAATTGGCTTCCTCAAAGGAAGCCAATAAAAGGCGTTAATACAACATATTAGGTAATAGCAGTACAATACCTGGGACCAGTACGATAATGGCAAGCCTTACCATATCCGCGACCCAAAATGGGAATACACCTTTGAAAATCGTCCCAGTGCTGATGTCCTTGATTATGCCTGATAACACGAAGACATTGAGTCCAACAGGGGGGGTAATTAGGCTAATTTCGGTGACAACGACCACAACGATACCAAACCAAATAGGGTCAAAACCTAGCTCTACCACGACAGGGAAGAAAATAGGAACGGTAAGTAACATCATCGACATACTCTCAAAGACGCAGCCTAGAATGATGTAAATAACCAGTATGAGACCCAGTGCCATCATTGGTGATACATTCGCGGCTTGGATCATTTCCACCAGCGCGGTAGGTAATCCCGCTCGGTTGATAAAGTTCGATAAAATCAGTGCACAAATAACAACAGCGAATAAAGAGGCAGAGGTTTTTGCAGTATCGACCAAAATATCACGCATGACTTGATAGTTCAGCTTTCTGCGGTACGCGGCGAGCGCAAATGCACCAGTAGCACCAATACCCGCGGCTTCTGTTGGTGTAAATACACCCGCATAAATACCGCCCATCACCAGAACAAACAAAAGAAGCGTTGATAAGATGCCTTTTAACGCGATAATTCGGCCCTTCCAATCCACGCGCTCACCAGGGGGCGCGCTTTCTGGAGAGCGGAAGACGACCCATTGCACTGCGGCAAGATACAAACCGATGCCCAGTAAGCCGGGTAAGAATCCTGCAGCAAACAACTCACGAATACTGCTCTCGGTGAGCAAGCCATAAATGACCAGCATGACACTGGGTGGGATAAGAATGCCCAGCGTGCCACCTGCAGCAATCGACGCCGCTGCAAGTCCGTCTGAATAACCATACTTGCGCATCGGTGGCATTGCGACTTTGGACATCGTCGCGGATGTCGCTAAGCTTGAACCACAGATAGCTGAGAACCCTCCACAAGCCAGGATAGTCGACATCGACAATCCGCCTTTTCGGTGCCCCACAAAGGCATTACAAGCACGATATAATTCATTAGATAACCCGGCACGTGTGACAAAGTTACCCATAAGAATAAACAGCGGGATCACTGACAAGCCGTAGTCCTGACCTGTGTCTATGATTCGTCTCGCAGCCATGGACATCGCCGCATTCCAGTTGTAATCATTGATGTACCAAAACCCGACAAACCCGACAACACCCATCGCAAAAGCAAGAGGTAGACGCAGAAAGACCAGTACGATTAAGGCGGCAAACCCTATGATTGATTCGATCATTTAAGCCTCCTTGCTATTATTTGTTAGATGACTGCTCTTGTCATGAGTGCTTGCCAAGTCATTGGTTTCCGCCTTGTTACGAAATAAATTTTTTCCATAAACTAAGGCATTAAAGAACGTTAATGCTCCGCCAACAAAGCCCGTGATAGAAATGAGATAGGTGACATAACCCAGTGGCAATTCTAAGATTTCGGTTACTTCCTCATAATCCAAAGACCGACCTGCAAGCTTCCAGTTCATCATCGCCACTAAAATGAGCGAGAAAGAGCAGATAAGGTTGATCACGACCTGACGAAAACTGACCCATTTTTTGGGAAAATAGTTATCAAGCAAATCGACACATATGTTTTCCTCATTCCAAGACACAAGAGGGAAGGCCATAAAGACCATCACTGCTAATAAAATCTCGATGAGTTCCGTTGAGCCCATTACTGGCATATTAAAAAAGTAGCGGCCAGCCACATCAACAAACGTAATCAACATCATGAGTAGTAAGCTGATGGCAGCGAGGGCTTCTAGCCCTCGCTGAATGGCCTTAGAGAGACTAAAACCATTCATAAGCACTATAATCCTTGGTCTAATTGTTGGTAGAAGTATTCATACGCGGCTGGCCCATCAACCTTGCGTTTCTTCGCTGCTTTATACCAAGTAGCCACAAGCGGTTGGCTGGATTTTTTCAATTCGGTGATCATCTCAGGCGTGGCAGGGGTAAACGTGTGACCACCTTCTAAAGCGGTGGTGTACGCGCTGTTGTCTACGTCATCCCACATCTTGCCAAACAAACGAGATAGCTGCTCTCCTGACACCTGTTTTATGGCTTCTTGATCCGCTTTTGACAAGCTATGCAGCGTATCTTGATTCATTACAATGGCGAAGCTTCCGCGATAAAGGCCACCCGGGATCACTAACGTATTGTCAGCGACTTCGGCTAAGCGAAATGAACTAAGTGCTTCAACGGGTTGGTATGCACCCTCTACAACACCTTGTGAAATAGATTCATACACCTTGGTGGTTGGAATGAATACTGGCGTCACTTTCATATCTTTCGCGACCGATGAGATAACCCCGCCACCGACACGAATTTTTTTGCCTTGTAATGACGCCAGTGACTCAACAGGGTTTTTGGTTATTAATTGACCTGGGCCATGTACGCTTAGTGCCATGACCTCTACGCCACGATGCTCACGACCTTTCTTAAGGTATTTATCATAAGTACGCCAATACGCTTGTGACATCAATTCTGAGCTGGTGCCTTCTGAAAAAGTTGGGATTTCAGGAAGTTGAGTTAACTGAAAGCGCCCGGCTTTATGGCCATGAAAAATCCAAGTTGCGTCGCCAATGCCATCGGTAACGACATCAATTTGTGTTTGAGGAGGAGCAAGGTCGTATTCGATTTTTATACCAACACGGCCATCTGTCGCCTCTTCAATCCATTTTCCCCACGTTGGCCATACGACTTTATTGATGCCGTGATTTGGTGATCCCCAGGTACTGATTTTTATGATCTTTTCAGGTTCCGCATACGCAGAGAAAGAGCTAAGAAGGAGGAGTGCAGAGGTGGTGATGGCGGCAACTTTATTGACTCGCATAACGTTATTCCTTTCGTTTCACGGTTATTTGACTACTCACATCGAGTTGAAGCATTTCAAGTCGACTCGAGCATATGCCCACTCAGTGGGTCGTTGTTTGAATACTTAATATATTAACTAATTACACGTATTTGCGAAGAAGTAATGTTAAATAAATGTGTTCAAATTACTTAATATGTTAACTAGATCAATGATTGAGGATTTAATGGTGCGCTACTGAATGAATCAAGTTGATAGAAGTCTCACTTTGCTTAAAAAACACGCTAAAAATCGTGACGCTGAGCAAAAAATGAATGCAACCAACTTACAGTTTGTCAGTCTGTAAATTTGAATTTTCATGTAACCATTTGTTTTTAAGGTGATTTGTTGTGATATTTCCGGGGCTGGACTTTAGTTAACATATTAACTAAAGTGTTTAACATGTTAATTAGTTGTCTAGGTGTACACACCCAAAAATGCACGCCATATACGCGACATAGACAACAGCACGAAGCCAGCTTGAAACAAAAGGAAAGCAATATGTTAACAGAAGAGCAAGTTCAAATTGCCGCAGAACGACTCTACAAAGCCGAGGTCAACCGTGAACAAATAGCGGCACTGACTCTCGATTATCCTGATATGTCGATGGATGATGCTTATCGAATCCAAAGTCAGTGGGTCAACAGAAAGAAACGCGAAGGAGCAAAAGTAAAAGGCTACAAAATTGGACTGACGTCAAGAGCCATGCAAATGGCCGTTAATATAGACCAACCCGATTATGGTGTATTACTGGACAACATGTTTTTTAACGATGGTGCTCAGATTAAGGTGTCCGACTTCCTTGACCCAAGAATAGAGGTTGAGTTGGCTTTTGTATTAAAAGACAAACTTGAAGGGGACAACGTCACAATGTTTGATGTGTTGAATGCCACCGATTATGTGGTTCCCGCATTAGAGCTTATCGCCGCTCGCTGCCATCGCACCGATCCTGAAACGGGGTATACCCGAAAAGTTTACGACACCATTGCTGACAACGCTGCCAATGCGGGAATTATCTTAGGCGGACGTCCTATAAAACCTACTGAACTCGATCTTCGCTGGGCTGGTTCAATGTTATATCTCAATGGACAAATTGAGGAAACGGGTCTCGCAGGTGGCGTCTTAGGGCATCCTGCAAACGGCATTTGCTGGGTGTGTAAGCGATTTGCACCGCATGGTGTGTCTTTAGAACCAGGCCAGGTCATTCTGGCTGGATCATTTACTCGCCCTGTACCCGTTAAAGAAGGCGATACCATCCACGCTGACTTTGGCCCATTGGGTGGCATCTCAGTCAAGTTTGTATAAGGAGGGTGTGATGACATTAGATAATCACTTCAAACAAGCCTTGGGTAACGATGAGCCGTTATGGGGATTATGGCTGGGGTTGCCCGATACGAGTTGTGCAGAAATAGTGGGTAGCGCTGGGTTTGACTGGGTGTTGATAGATGGCGAACACGCGTCGTTTGACCTCACGTCAATCAAGCACCACTTGCAAGCACTCGCTCCTCATAGCGCCTCACCGATAGTGCGCGCCGAGGATGCAAACCCGACCTTAATCAAACGCTTACTGGACGTTGGTGCCCAGACATTACTTGTACCTATGGTCAACTCTGCAGAAGAAGCGAAGCAAGTGGTGGCTTCTGCCTATTACCCACCACTGGGTCATCGCGGTATTGGTAGCGCATTAGCACGAGCATCACAATGGAATCGGATCCCGCAGTACCTGCACAGAGCGAACGAACATATTTGTGTATTGGTGCAGGTCGAAACAAAAGAAGCCATTGATAACATTGAAGCCATTTCTCAAATTGATGGCATTGACGGCATATTTATTGGTCCTTCAGATCTGAGTGGTTCAATGGGGCACATCGGCAACCCGAGCCACCCTGATGTGGTGGCGGCCATCGACCATGCCATCGACGTGATTCAAACCTCAGGTAAAGCGGCGGGCATTCTATCGCTTGATCCAAGACAAGCTAAAGCCTATGCCGACCGTGGCGTTAAGTTTATCGGAGCAGGGGTCGATACGTTGCTACTGCGAACAGGTGCTGAATCATTGGCGTATCAACTAAAACACGTCGAGCAGATAGAAGCGCCTGTTATTAATAACGTTTATTAAATGAAGAATGTTTGCCCAATCGCTAACGTTTACTAGAACGGGAATGAAAATGAACACGAAATTACAAGGAAAGGTCGTTTGCGTTGCACTGAACGACCAGCAACAGCTAGACAACTTGGCATCAATCTTCGATCAGGCACCGTATAAAGCGTTGCCAACCGAGCCAGTTTTGTATTTCAAGCCGCACAATACATGGAACCAAGACAGTCGCCCAATCACATGGCCGCAAGAAGAGAACGCGTTAGTCGTGGGGGCGAGTGTTGCGCTTATCATCGGGAAAACGTGTTGTCGAGTGACTCAAAACGATGCGCTTGATTATGTCGAAGGATTCGCATTGCTGCATGATTTCTCTCTGCCTGAAACCAGTTATTACCGTCCTGATATTAAAGGCAAGTGTATGGATGGTTCCGCTACGATTTCATCGCCAGTGTCTGTATCCGATGTGGCTGATGTTACGCAATTGGAAGTAACGACATCGGTGAATGGTGTTGTGAAACGTTACTTTCCGTTGAGTCGCTTGGCACGCTCTCCTGAAGCCTTGTTGGAAAAGATTTCTCATATCATGACGTTAGAGAAGGGTGACATCATTGCCATCGGTTTTGCTGGTGAGCGTACACCTCTACAACCGTACGACAAAGTTACGTCAAGGTTGGGTGATGTTGTGCAACTGGAAAATATTGTTGGAGGAGAGCAAGCATGAAGCACGCAAGAATTGAATACCGTGGTCAAGTGATTGACGTCACCATTAATGATAACAATGACGCGGTGACGGCATCAGGGGATGTGATTAAAAACAACACGATTCATTGGCATTCACCGGTTGAGAATCCAGGTACCATTTTTGCTTTGGGCTTGAATTATGCCGACCATGCATCGGAGTTGGCTTTTGAACCGCCAAAGGAGCCTCTAGTCTTTTTAAAAGGTGGCAATACATTAACAGCGCATCAAACCCCGTCTTATCGACCTGATGATATTGAATTCATGCACTATGAGTGTGAATTAGTGGCTGTGATTGGCAAGGAAGCCAGAAACGTCAGTAAAGAAGACGCAATGCAGTATGTTCGTGGTTTTACGATCTGTAATGACTATGCGATTCGCGATTATCTTGAAAATTACTACCGTCCAAATCTTCGCGTGAAAAGTCGAGACTCGTTGTGTCCAATCGGGCCTTGGATTGTGGATGTAGATGACATCGACAATTTGCAGGACTTGAAGATTCAAACCCACGTTAATGGCGAACTTACCCAAGAAGGCTCAACGGCGGATATGATTTTTGATGTCCCTTTTTTAATTGAATACTTGAGCCAGTTTATGACGCTAAAACCGGGTGACTTGATAGCAACGGGCACACCGAAAGGATTAAAAGATATCCATCCCGGAGATGTGGTTCGATGCACGATAGAAGGCATCGGCACTCTCGAGAATCCAGTACTGTCAGAAACGGATTTTTACGCTCAGCGCTAAGTCATAGCCACTAAAAGGAATCAAAATTATGCCATCACAATTAGAACTCAATCAATTGAAAGCCGAGCAGTTTCTTGCGACATACAAAGATAAAACACTCGGTCACTACATTAATGGAGAATGGACGCTGGGTTCGGAAGGCGAGACGTTTGAAAACCTCACGCCCACCACGAATCAAACCCTCGGCAATGTGGTGAAAGGAACGGCGGAAGATGTCAATCAGGCCTGTTTAGCCGCTGAAAGTGCGTTTGCGGCTTGGGCCGATATGCCAGGGGCAGAGCGTAAAAAAGTGCTGCATAGATTGGCGGATAAGATAGAAGAGCGAGCAGAAGAAATTGCGCTTGTTGAGTCAATGGATTGTGGGCAGCCACTGCGATTTATGAAGCAAGCGGCAATCCGAGGCGCTGCGAATTTTCGATTTTTTGCAGATAAGTCGCCAGAGGCGAAAAATGGCTTGTCACTTCATCAGGACAACCACACAAATTACACCATTCGCACACCGATTGGCCCTGTTGGCGTCATCACGCCTTGGAATACACCATTCATGTTATCGACATGGAAAATAGCGCCGGCGTTGGCAGCGGGTTGTACCGTGGTTCATAAACCTGCCGAATTCAGTCCTTTGACCGCCGCAATTTTAGCGGAGTGTGCACAAGCAGCAGGGTTGCCTGCGGGTGTCTGGAATATGGTGAATGGGTTTGGAGAGGTGGCAGGTAAAACGCTGACCGAACATAAATCGATTAAAGCTGTCGCGTTTGTCGGTGAAACCGTCACAGGGTCAATGATCCAGGCACAAGGCGCACCCACCCTAAAGCGTGTGCATTTTGAACTCGGTGGCAAAAACCCAGTGATTGTGTTTGATGACGCGGATTTTGAACGTGCTTTAGATGCGGTCGTTTTCATGATTTATAGCCTAAATGGTCAGCGCTGCACGAGCTCGAGTCGATTGCTTATCCAACAAGGAATTAAACCTAAATTTATTGAGGCGCTAAAACAACGCGTTGAGTGCTTGCAAGTCGGTCACCCGCTGGATCCCAATACAGAAGTAGGCCCGCTCGTCCATCGTTCACACTACAACAAAGTACTTAGCTACATGACTGCCGCACAAGAAGACGGGGCGACGATTGCCGTGGGAGGCCGTGCGTTACCAGAAAAAGGAGAGGGTAACTATTTAACCCCAACCCTGTTTACTGATGCTACGAATACCATGCGCATTGCGAAAGAAGAAATCTTTGGGCCGGTATTGACGTGCATTGAGTTTGAATCAGAAGCGGACGCCATCGAGATCGCCAATGACACTGACTATGGATTATCTGGTTATATCTGGACGGCCAACACTGGCCGAGCGATGAGAATGGCGTCTAAGGTCGAGGCTGGCATGATCTGGGTAAATTCAGAAAATAATCGCAACTTACCGTCACCTTTTGGTGGGGTGAAAATGTCGGGTGTGGGCCGTGATGGTGGCGACTGGAGCTTTGATTTTTACATGGAAACAAAGAACGTCTGTATTGCTCACGACACACATAGCGTCCCGACACTCGGTAAAGTCTGACGCTAGGCTGGTCTACAAAATGATTATGTTCAAAAATCATTTCGCAAACGAAAAATGCTAGATCGCTACTAGCTAGAGCACGGCTAGGTAGGACGGTGCATTTATTAAAGCGTGCACCCATCGGCCGCGAAAACACACATGAATAAGTGTGTAATGCCGATGATAAGTAACCATGAACGTAGCTTTGCCTAAGCGCTACGTTCATGGTAGCTAACGGCATACGCCGGAATATTACGTTGACACCGACGTCGATGGTGCACCCATGCTTCAGCACAGCCATGCTCAGATACATATAAGGATAGAACCATGCCTCACTTCATATTGGAATTTTCGCCTAACGTAGAATCGGATATTGATATCCCCGAATTGATGACACGAATACACAGAGAAGCAATAGACACCGGCGTGTTTCCTAAAGGGGGGATTCGAACTCGCGCCGTGAAAAGTGACTATTACCTCATTGCCGACGAAGACCCAAACAATCGCTTTATCTATCTGACCGCTAAGATTGGTGTGGGCCGAGACCTTGTTACACGACAAGCAGCCGCAGAGCGCATTTTTAAAGTGTTTTGTGATTACTTGCAACCCGCCTTTGACCAGCACTATTTGAGTATCGGATTTGAAATGGTCGAGCTAAATAAAGACTTAAATTATAAGAAAAACAATATACATCAAAAATTAACCGAACAAAGTCAGGCTTGAAAGAGTAAGGGAGCGCGAACGGATGCTACTGGCACACTTTCAACATGTATTCATGACTATTCTGCCCGTATTCCTTGTTATTGGCCTGGGCTACCTTGCTTTTAAACATCAAGTGATACCTGAAAATGGCCACCGCGCATTAGCGGCATTTGTTTTCAATGTTGGCTTGCCTGCGGCTATTTTTAGCGCGCTGAGTACCAAGCCGTTGGAAGAAATCTGGAATACCAGTTACATCCTTGCTTATACATTAGGCTCGTTATTGGCGTTTTCACTCGTGGTTGCATACAGCGTAGTGGCATTAAAAAAACGAGCGGTCGAGGGCGTTGTATTGGGGCTGGGAGGCAGTTTTTCCAATAGCTTACTGATTGGCTTTCCGATTATTTTTTTCTTGTTTGGCTCCCAAGCATTGGTGCCGTTTTCGCTCACGTTAGTGGTCGAAAACCTGATTATGTTGCCACTTCTTTTGGGGCTTGCGGATATGACCTCATCAAAAGGCACTTTGTCATTAAAGCAACAATTGCGAAGCGCTGTACTGAATTTGGGTAAAAACCCCATTGTATTATCCATAGCGCTGGGCATGGCGGTGTCAGCAATGTCGATCCCTACACCAGACACGGCAACCAGAATCATTGATATGTTGGCGAGCACAGTGACTGGAGTGGCGTTATTTACCATTGGTGGTGGATTGGTAGGCGTGAGCGTGACGGGTAAGAAAAAAGAAATTGGTACGGTGATGCTCGCCAAGTTAATCATCCATCCCATGGCCTTGTTACTGATGCTGTTAGTTTGGTTTGATTTAGAGCCGACGATGGCAGCCGTGGCCGTTATCTTGGCAAGTATGCCAATGTTTGGTGTCTACGCTGTTATTGGACAGAAATATAATATGGGCGGATTGTGCTCTGCCGTTTTGCTTCCCACCACGCTCGTTGCGATGGTATCGGTCAGTGTGATCACAACGGTCGCACTCACTATTTTCGCGCTTAATTAGATTTTTTTATTAAATAAGCTTGTTTTTAAACCGACCAAGCTTGTCACCAACGTAATAAATAACATCCGAAATATTAATAACAATGCTTCTCCCTACAGCACCATCTAAAAGAAGCAGACTCAAAAGGAAAAAATCATGGGTAAACTCTGCGTTGCAGCAAAAATTACACACGTCCCGACAATGATCATGTCGGAACAACCCGGGCGTTTACATGGCTGCCGAAAAGCCGCGATTGACGGGCATAAACAGATTGCTCAGATGGCGAAAGATTTAGATGTCGACACCGTCATTGTGCTTGATACACATTGGCTCGTGAACGCGGGTTACCACGTTAATTCAAATACATCATTTAAAGGTAACTATACCAGTCATGAGTTTCCTCATTTTATCCAGAACCTTGAGTATCAATACTATGGTAACGCGGATTTAGGCGACCGGATTGCCAACAAAGCGACTGATAAAGGTGTCTTTACCTTGTCACATCAAGTGGACTCTCTGTCTTTGGAATATGGCACGCTCGTGCCAATGCGTTACATGAATGAAGATAGCCAATTTAAAATCGTCTCTATTGCAGCGTGGTGCACGGTTCACAACCTGGAATCGTCGCGTTTATTGGGTGAGGCCATTCGTGAAGCCATTGAAGAGAGTAACAGTCGCGTCATGCTATTAGCCTCTGGGTCGCTGTCGCATCGGATTTGGGATAATGAAAAGTACGAAGCGAACAACGGCACCTTCACTATCTCCAAAGAGTTCAACCGACAGGTGGATCTCCGCGTTTTAGAGTTATGGGCGCAACGCGATTACAAAACCTTTCTCGACATGCTGCCAGACTACGCCAACTTATGCTCGGGGGAAGGTGGAATGCACGATACAGCAATGTTGTTTGGTGCACTTGGTTGGGACAAGTATGAAGGTAAAAGTGAAGTGATCACGGACTACTTTCCTAGCTCTGGAACCGGCCAGGTCAATGTCATATTTGAAGTCACCGATAGTAAATAGGCATGGGTGAATCACCAAACAAGAATAACGAATAGGGGCATGAAACGTGAATCTAACTAATCCAAATCTATTCAAACAACAATGCTACATCGGTGGCGAGTGGTTCACTTCGGCGAACCAAAGTAATCAGTCTATTGTGAACCCGTCAACACAGAAAATAATGGGCACGGTACCGAATTTGGGTGCTCGAGAAGCTGAGCTGAGTATTGAGGTTGCGCAAGCTGCATTTGTTGAATGGAAAAAAACGACCGCCGAACATCGCTCAGTCATACTAAGAAAATGGTACGACCTTATTGTCGACAGCACGGACGACTTGGCGACAATCTTAACGCTAGAACAAGGGAAGCCCTTGGCTGAAGCAAAAGGCGAGATAGCCTATGCGGCCAGTTTTGTTCTTTGGTACAGCGAAGAAGCCAAGCGAGCCTATGGCGAGATCATCCCAAGCCATCGCACCGATGGCAAAATTGTTGTTACAAAAGAACCCATTGGTATCGTGGCGGCGATTACGCCTTGGAATTTTCCTGCGGCGATGATAACCCGTAAGTGCGCCCCAGCATTTGCTGCGGGCTGTTCGGTGATCTTAAAGCCCGCGCCAGAAACGCCTTTTACTGCCCTAGCACTCGCCGAGTTGTCTGAGCAAGCGGGCATTCCCAAGGGGCTATTTAATGTCATTACCGGCGACGCGGTGGAGATTGGTAGCGTGCTGACATCCAGTAAACGGGTGAGAAAAGTCTCTTTTACTGGCTCGACGAATGTCGGCAAGATTTTGATGAATCAATCAGCGTCATCAGTGAAAAAAATGGCGCTGGAGCTAGGAGGAAATGCCCCGTTTATCGTCTTCGATGACGCTGATATTGATGCAGCGGTTGAGGGGGCCATGATAGCCAAATTCAGAAATGCGGGACAGACTTGTGTTTGTGCCAATCGAATCTTTGTTCATGATACGGTGTATGACGACTTTGCGGATAAATTGTCACAGCGCGTGGCTGCATTGAAGGTGGGTGATGGCTTTACAGATGGTGTGACTATTGGTCCATTAATTAACACCAGCGCAGTAGCAAAAGTACAAGCTCATGTCGCTGATGCCCTTGAACAAGGCGCGACAATCCGATGTGGACGATTTGATGATGAGGGAAGTCAATTTGTTCATCCGTTTGTATTAACAGGGGTGACAGACGACATGCTGGTGGCGAGTGAAGAGACGTTTGGACCGTTAGCGCCTTTATTTCGATTCCACTCGGAGCAAGAGGTGATCAACCGAGCCAATGACACCGACAGTGGCCTTGCATCGTATCTTTACACCAAATCATTGGGGCGAGCATGGCGAGTTGGTGATGCGCTTGAAGCGGGGATGGTCGGCATCAATGAAGGGTTAATCTCTACAGCTGCTGCGCCTTTTGGTGGCGTTAAAGAATCAGGACTCGGACGAGAAGGCTCACGCCATGGCATGGATGAGTTTTTGGAAACAAAGTACATGTTTATGGGCGGTTTGGAATAAGAACAACGCAGCTGAATAGATCGAGTTGTTCCAAGTAACCTAATTTAAGGGTGCATCAAGGATGCACCTTTTTTTGTTCGTTAAGACGAAAGTTACTGGCCGTTTGTCCTTCATTTTTTTTGAAGAAACGAGCAAAGTAAGCAGGGTCTTGATAACCTAATTCAAAGGCGATTTCCTGGACCGACAATGCGGTAAGCAGCAATAATCGCCTCGCTTCTTGCATCACTCTATCTGCAACGAGCTTTTTTGATGCTAATCCACTGACCCTACGACAAATATCATTAAGCCTTGCCGTGGTTAAACCGATACTTTCTGCATACTGTGGGAGCGTCCAATGTGCTTTGTAGTACTCTTCAATCAATTGATTGAAGCGATTAAAGACGTGAACGTCAGCACTCCTAAAACTGGTATGGAGTGGCCGATCATTGGCCAGTCTCATTATTTCGATTAAGATCAATTGCAAGGTTGCCTGACACGCGATTTCGCTCATGAAGCGCTCGGAATCTTGCTCCAACGCCAGCCTTTCAAATAGGGATACCAAGGACGATTGTGCGTGGATGTCTGTACAAAATGGCTGCATCGCCGTTGACGCGACATCATTGCGACCTATCTCAATATCAAGCAATCGCCAGACTAACTGCTGGCTTGCGGTTATCACAAAACCGTGCGCATGGTCGTCGGTGACAAAAGAATGAGGGACGGTCGGAGGCGTAAAAAAGAGCGTAATACCGTGCTTAGAATAGACATTATCGTCGAGTAAAACGTGGGTGTTCCCTTCTAAAATACAATGCACTTGATAGTATCTGTCATGGTAATGGGTGGGCATGTTGCGGCCAAAAAATAATGCAAGGCTGTCGAGTTTTTCGATGTGAAACTCATTACTTTCATATCGCGCATCGTACACTTTGCCAATATTTAGGTTGGGTATGGTAAGAGCTTCCATAATGTTGAGTCCTTGGCTTCCTGCTCACTATCTTGCGGGGTTTCTGTATGAATTTATCAAGGTAATTAATTAATAAATCAATCAAGGGAATGAATTTACTTAATATATTAGGTAATACTGCGAAAAGTACAAGGGAAAAGGTGTAACATCCATTTAACATTGTGAGTGGTTTCACCATAATAGTCATCACTTGCCCAGCATATTAAAACAACAGGGCTAACCTTCGAAAGGAACCGATGATGAAAACACCTAATCCTCTACTTGAAAAGCTCCAGTCTGTATTACCCACTATCGCAGCGAATGCGATGCAAGCTGAACTCGACAGGACACCACCAGAAGAGAACATTCGTCTTCTTCGAGAGATTGGTTTTTTCCGCGCGTTTCAACCTAAAGCTTATGGCGGTTTAGAAATCTCATTGCCGGCGTTTGCTGATTGTGTTGCGGCATTGGCAGGCGCTTGCGGTGGAACCGCATGGGGAGCAAGTTTATTAGCGACGCACAGCCACCAAATGGCGATGTTCTCGAAACAAGCTCAAGATGAATTTTGGGGCTCTGACCCAGAAGCCACGGCAAGTAGCAGCATTGCGCCATTTGGAAAAGTTGAAGAGGCCGAGGGTGGAGTGACATTCAACGGTGATATGCGTTGGAGTAGCGGTTGCGACCATGCGGATTGGGCGATTCTAGGCTTTCACCGCTTCGATGAAGATGGTAATAAGACGTACTGTTTTGGGGTCGTTCCACGTCATCAATATAAGATCACAGATGACTGGTATGCCGCCGGCATGAAGGCGAGTGGCACTAAGACTTTGGTGCTTCGAGATGTGTTTATTCCAGAGCACCGCATTGAAACGGCAAAAGGAATGATGGAAGGTCAATCAGCGGGTTTTGGCCTTTATCCAGAAAGTGACATCTTCTATACACCATACCGCCCTTATTTTGCTTGCGGATTCGCGGCAATCGGTTTAGGTATTGCTGAGCGTATGCTGGAAACCTATAAAGAAAAACAAAAAAACCGAGTACGTGCGTACACAGGGGCTAATGTTGGCGTGGCGACACCGGCGTTAATGAGATTGGCAGAATCTACGCATCAAATTGGTTCGGCGCGCGCGTTCTTAGAAAAGACATGGCATGACCATAAAGAGCATGGCGAGCGCAAAGAATACCCGTCGGCGGAGACGCTTGCGTATTGGCGAACAAATCAAGCGTACGCAGTGAAGACATGCATTCAAGCGGTTGACCGTCTTTTTGAAGCATCGGGCGGAATGGCATGGTTTAGTGATAACGAAGTGCAACGTTTGTTCCGTGACTCTCACATGACAGGCGCGCACGCGTACACCGACTATGATGTTTGTGCCCAGATATTAGGACGTTCGATTATGGGATTAGAACCCGATCCAACCATGGTTTAATTCGACAATGGTTTAGTTCGACAATGCTTTAACTAGGTTTTAGCTTAATTCGAGTATTGATAGCGCTAACGGAATAAGACGTAGCCGTTAATTGCTTCATAGTATCACTCAACGTCCATCACTCCTCACATCTCTTTCCCTCTTAAAAGCCGTGTTATCGCGGCTTTTTCTATCTGTATAACGTGTTGTAACTTGTGCAATTAAAAAACAATTAGTTGCATAAAAATCTTGATTTCACATCGGCTGACATTCACCTCACCTTTGTTTCGCTAGCATGATATTAGTTTAGTAAAGCAGTGGAGTTGATAGATGCAAAGTGAATACAGGGACGCCGCAAGAACACTGACACAGTGTACGTTTGGTCCATCGGTACAAGATATAGAAGCATTCATTCGTGAAGGGGAGACAAGTCGCTGGATCGAAACACAAAAATCCTACCCTGCCACGAGCTGGCTAGCGCTGTTTGAGTCATTAGAAGAAAGCCACTCAGGCCTTGGTCATGGGCTGTACTATGCTAGCAGTTGGACACAGATGACGGTAGAGAAGCCAGATGCCTTG
The DNA here is from genome assembly GCF_041471725.1 of Vibrio sp. 10N.261.51.F12. Lineage (NCBI taxonomy): Bacteria > Pseudomonadati > Pseudomonadota > Gammaproteobacteria > Vibrionales > Vibrionaceae > Vibrio > Vibrio sp. 10N.261.51.F12. The sequence continues at coordinate 18,828 of NZ_JBFROV010000053.1, forward strand.
CGCCAGAGAATCGCTTATATTTTGTCTGAGCTTTTTGTCGTCAGCGTTGTAGACCCTGCGTTTAAAGCAACCGCTAGACGCAAATATATGTGCAATTATTATGATGGCTTGGCACGAAATGGGCTTGGGAATTTTCGAGATATTTTGCGTTGGGTGTCAACGTCTCCGGTTATGGGGGAATACCTGACTTTTGTCAATAATGTGGCGAATGAATCGACTCAAGCCGATGAAAATTACGCTAGAGAGCTACTGCAGTTGTTTACTCTTGGTCCGGCAAAACTGCATGGCGATGGTTCGATAGTCACCGATGATTTAGGCCAACCAGTTCCATCGTATCAACAGTCTGATATTGAAAACCTGGCGAGAGTCTTTACCGGTTGGACGTTTGCTAACGCGTCAGGTGCCGAGAAATACGCGTATGCGATGGTGGTTGACCCGGATAAGCACGACTCGACGGAGAAAACCGTATTGGGTCAGCGATTCTCGGCGCATCAAAGCGCTGAAGAAGACTTAGAACAGGTCATTGATCTACTCATGTCACAAGCCAACCTTTATACGTATGTTGCAAAATTCTTTATCACCAAGATGGTAACGAGCAACCCAAAACCCGCCTATGTTAGGCGTGTTCGCAATGCCTTCAAAAACTCAGGTGGGGACATGGCGACACTAATTGAGGCTATTTTAACCGATAGAACTGCGGACAACCACGGCGATGAAGTGGGTAAAGTCCGTGATCCTATGTGCGTATTTACGCATGCAATGAGAGCCTTAGGTGTCAAACGTAGGGTCGGCATCTCAATGTGGCCGAAACAGTTTAACTGGTACGACAGACTACTGCCAATGTCAGCGCCATCCGTCTTCTATTATTATCAGCCCGACGATGCACCGAATGCTCCTGATTTTTCCAACCTTACGGCACCGGAATTCGCTGTTTATCAATGGCAAGATATTTATGACTACGGCCACCATTTTAAAGAGCTCATCGCGAGACAAGAAAATGAAGGTAGAGAATGGTTTATGGCTCCTGACCTGTTTGAGTTGTTCCTAACGAGATTGGACGATGACAGTGACTGGGATAACCAACCTGTTGTTGACTATTTAGATACGCATTTATTTCATGGGCAGTTATCCGACGAGGAAAAGGCGCATTACCTCACGTATTTAGCCAGTTGCACAGGTCGGCGCTCCGACTGGTACCGAGAGATTAAAAACCTCATTGTGCACGCATTGTTGTCGCCTAAATTCATAGTACAAGGATAAAGACATGAAAGTATCACGTAGACATTTTCTGCAAACCTCTGCCGCGTCTATGGGCGTATCGGCACTCAGTTTATCTTCATTTGGTGCTTTGGCCAGTCAAGGGGCCCAATGCAGCACGGACTATAAGGCGCTAGTGGGGATTGACCTTGCCGGTGGTAATGATGGTTACAACATGCTGATACCGTCGGCGGAAGACATTTATCCTCAGTATCACTTACTGAGAGGTGAGCTGGCACTGGATCATGAAGAGTGTGTTGCGCTAAACGCTTATGGTGACACGAGTCAACTAAAAATGCATCCATCATTAAGCCCGTTAACAGAGGCGTGGAAAACGGGACGATTATTGCCGATCGCCAATGTTGGGCCACTGGTACAAAATGGTACCAGTAACAGCTCAGAGGTACTGCCTGTCCATTTGTTTAGCCATTCACATCAATCTGCGATGGTGCAAACTCATGCTAGCACCATAATGTCCAAGCAAGGGTTTGGCGCACTCACCTCGAATATTTTGGGTAACGAAGCACACAGAATTGATGGGATGTCGCCCTTGTTTGATATTGGTGGCACACAAATTTGGACCAATGCGATTGCTGAGCAATCGAACTCTGTGGGGTGAAACCACCCCATGATCTTTTTAATGATCCCTCTGGTCGAGATCGGCAGTTGTTTGACGCCCTACATACCCAAGAAAACTACAATAATGTCTTTGAGCGCCATTACGCAATGCTAGCAACAGAATCGACCGATTTATACTCGGAATTTGCTGACATCTTGGAAATGGAGACGGGGCACCCATTCCCAGAAACAGGCATCGGCCAACAATTGGCGACGGTGTTTAAGCTTATCGTTAATCGAGACAAGTTTAATCATGGCCTACAGTATTTTAGTTGCAAATTGGGAGGCTTTGATACCCATTCTGGGCAATCTGAGAAACAAGCAGCACTATTGTTTGATTTAGCCGAAGCGCTTGATGTGTTTCATCAAGCAATGGAAGCAGAAGGACTTGATGAGCACGTTACCTCATTCACACATTCTGAGTTCGGCCGAACATTAATTCCAAATGGTACTGCTGGTACCGACCATGGGTGGGGCAGTCACTTGTTTGTGATGGGGGGCGCAGTGAAAGGGTCGCGCATTCTAGGCGAGTACCCTGACATTTCAGAAGGCAGTGACCTGCTACTGTCGCGTGGTCGAGTGATACCAACCACATCAAGTGACCAAGTACACGCCACTATGATGAAATGGTTGGGGTTACGAGAGTCAGGGATCAGCCTTTTGTTTCCAGCACTTGACCCACAGGCTGGGGGCGTAACGCCGCAAACGCTCGATATTTTTCGAGATTGTTGATTACCGTTGATATAGCTGTTTAAGAAATATACCGTGGTGGGCGATGAGTTTGACTACCAAACTGTGCGCTTTATCACGGTTTTTATTTTGAAGACAACAGGCGGTGAACAAACACTAAGCATTAAGAATAAAAAATGCGCAAACAAACACTTAAGTGCAAAATAACGCTTTCCATTCTGAGCAAATGTGGCATTATCTACCTCGTACCAACGATGTGCGTGCATCGTATAATGGCTATTACCTCAGCCTTCCAAGCTGATGATGCGGGTTCGATTCCCGCTGCACGCTCCAATCTCTTCTTCATGTTATGCAATTTCAGAATATTGAAAATAAAGCGCTCCTTGCGCGTTTTTGTATGTCTGTAATACTCATTACCTAAAAATTATAAGCGATAAATTTCTTTGGGGACCAGATTGGGACCAACATAAAAAATCGAGTGTTGAATTTAATTTTCATCCTAACTTTTCTAAATCACCAGCCCAACATTAGAACTTTTTATCCCAAATATACTTTATATCGTCTGATCTTCACCTACATACTCAAGAAGGTCACTTACTTAGCATTCTAAGCACTGACATAACTTCTCCAAATTTTCAAGATCTATACGGTTATTCGTTTCATGGTACAAGCGAGTAATGGTATTCCTATTTGTTCCCGATTCACGAACGACTTCCTCAATATTCAGTCGCTTAGAGCCCATGATGGTAGATAGGCTCGTACAGCCCAGATAGGCATATTGGTTTTGATAAAGGTATACCTCAATCAATCAGACTGACGTGTTAAGTACACCGCGGCTTTTTTTAGAATGTCACGATCTTCAGTCATCCGTTGCAATTTTTTTGAGTCGACGGACCTCTGTGTTTTCTTCGGACTTGATTTGATGAAGAGAGGAGTCTGGGCATACCGTTTGATCCAGTCATAGAGACGATGAGTAGAAGCGGCAACTCCAACTATACTGCGACCTTTTTCAGTCATCTGCTTAATGGCTTTAATTTAAATTCTTCACGATACATTTTAATATTCATAAGTACCTCTTGGTTAGTTATTTTGTCTAACTAAAAGGCGTCTATCAAGTCAGTAGCTATTCAACCCATATTTGCACTAAAGATTAACATTTCGCATTAGAACGGTGCAACTTACCTACTTTTACTGAAAAGAATGTCAATAATTTGGGGACATTGTAGTTGGTACGCATATTGCTTTATACCAATTGGATCCACTTGGTATCCCAAAATAAACAAGGATGATTTATGAAAATTAAAAATATGATTTTGGCTGCTATTGTTTCTACTTTCTCAATAAGCAATGCCTACAGCGCAATTACATTAAAAGCGGGTCATTCCGCTTCTGAATCGGAACCTTATCATATAGGTTTGTTAGCGTTTGCTGAGGCGGTTAAAGAAAAAACCAATGGTGAGATTGAGGTGGAAATTTATCCCAATAACCAACTAGGTACTGAGAAGGAAATGATTGAAGGGATTAGTTTTGGGACGCTAGATATAACGGTTCCAACCAACGGAGTATTAACTAATTTTGTTCCAGAGTTGGCAGTATTGGATTTACCATTTTTGTTTAAGGATCGGAATCACCTTTACACTGCGATGGATGGTGAAGCGGGAGCAAAACTGACAGAGAGCATGGAGAAAAATGGTTTCGTTAAGTTGGCGTTTTACGAAGCAGGCATTCGTCATATTATGACGACGGACAAGCCAATAAATTCTATTGACGATTTGTCAGGTTTAAAAATCCGTACGATGCCAATTCCTGCTCATATTAGTTCTTTTAATGAGTTCGGCGCGAATGCATCTCCATTAGCTTATGCTGAACTATATGGTGCGTTAGAGGCAGGCGTTGTTGATGGTGCTGAAGCGGCGAATACTAATTATTATGCAAAAAACTTCTATGAGGTAGCCCCATATTGGGCACAGGTCTCATGGACGACATTAGTTGCCGATTTAATAATGAGTAAACAAAAATTTGCTTCATTATCACCAGAGCATCAGAAAGCAATTATGGAAGCTGCAGCAGAATCAGCCAGTATCGAACGTAAAGCTTACTCTGATATGGATGAAAGTTTGCTGACAAACATCAAGGCTGCTGGCGTTACTGTGACATACCCCGATGCAGCTCCATTCCGAGAAGCATCGATTAGCGTATATGATGAATTTGTTACTTCTGATGCACAAAAAGAAGTTCTTTCGCTTATTTTGAATTAGGAGGTAAACCTATGCTTCTGAAATTACTAAATACAATCCGCCTTATAATAGAGAAAACGACCATGATTCTATTTTTTATTATGGTTACTTCGGTGATAATTCAAGTCGGTGGGCGATATATATTCAACTATTCTATTGCATGGACAACGGAGTTAGCAACGTTCTCTCAAGTGTGGTTAGTGATTTTGGGAGCAGGTATCGCTGTAAAAGACAAAATGCATGCAGGTGTAGATGTATTAATAGCTAAATTGTCCAGTAGGTCTCAGGTTATTATTTCTTATATTGTGTTATCTCTTTGTTTGGCTTTTCTATTAATTACGTTATGGGGAACACAACAGTTGCTGGTTATTGGTTCTATACAGACGTCTCCAGCACTAGGGGTATCTATGAAATATGTATATATGGTCATGCCTGTTGGCCTTTCTTATATAATTCTCGAGTTGATAAGTTCATTTATACAAAAAGCTAATATTACATCGTTTAAGACGGTTTAATAAAACTAAGTAAAATAGAGAGGGCTATTATGTTAACTTTAGCATTATTATTATTTGCCATTTTGCTTGTGTTCGGTGTTCCTGTCTTCTTCACAATGGGGATTACGTCTACCTTCTATATATTAACTCATGACATACCAGCAGTAGTACTGAGTCATCGTATTTTTTCTGGTCTCGATAGCTTTACCATTATGGCTATTCCGTTCTTTGTCCTTTCTGGATTGTTGATGGAAAAAGGAGGGATTGCAGAGCGTATTATTCAGTTTTTTACTTCGTTAATAGGTTGGATATCAGGTAGTTTACTGTATGTCTCAACGTTAACTGGTACGGGGTTAGCTGCAATTTCTGGTTCGGGTTCTGCTGATACGGCTGCGATTTCGTCAATTATGTTGCCCGAAATGCGAAACCGTAACTATAACATTGATTTTTCCGCAGGAATCATGGCTTGTGCCGGTACCTTAGGGCCTATTTTGCCACCTAGTATCATGATGATAGTTATTGCAACTTTGACGGGAACATCGGTTGGTGCAATGTTTCTTGCAGGAATTTTCCCTGGCTTTTTGATGGTCCTAGTTCTGCTGTTCGCTTGTCGAATTCATGTTAAGAATGATCCTGGACGTTACCAAGCAGAAGTCACTTTTAGTTTACGTAAATTGGCGTTTGATTTTGTTCGTGCTATTCCAGCATTCCTAATGCCAGTGATTATTGTAGGCGGTATCGTATCTGGTGTCTTTACACCAACTGAAGCGGCAGCCATAGCTGTTGTTGTCGGTTTTATAGTGGGGCTATTGGTCTATAAAGAATTGACCTGGTCGGGGTTGCCTGCACTGATAGCAAAAGCGACAAAAATCTCTGCTGTTGTCATGATTATTATAGCTACAGCTTCAATCTTTTCTTGGATTATCTCGAGTCAGAATATTCCGGCAGTAATCAAAAGTGCGATTGATTCAGTTACTTCGTCTCCAATTACATTTCTATTAGCGGTAAACATTTTATTGTTGGTCATTGGAATGTTTATGGAGAGTATATCGGCCATTTTGATTTTAGTGCCTATATTGATGCCAATGGCTCAAAGTTACGGTATCGACCCTGTACATTTTAATATTATTGTGGTCGTTAATTTGGCGGTCGGAATGGTGACGCCTCCGTATGGCATCACTTTATTTGTGGCCTCAAGTATCTCACAGCGCAATCCAATGATTGTTGCAAAGGAAACCCGCATACCATTATTGGGAATGTTACTTGCTTTACAAGTAATTACATACTTTCCACTTATTTCCACTTATTTACCAAATGCAATTATGGGATAACATATTATGTTTAAAGGGACTTTTTCCGTTACGGTGACACCGTTTTCGGATGATTTAAAATCGGTAAATGTTGACGCTTTAAAGCAACATACAGAATGGCAAGTTCAGCAAGGTATTCATGGATTGATTCCATTGGGTAGTACAGGTGAATTTTTAAGTATGACAGATGAAGAGCGTTTAATAGTGCTTGATACGGTAGTCAATACTGTCGCAGGTCGAGTGCCAGTTCTTGCGGGTACTGGGGCTGAAGATACCCGTGAGGCAGTGCGCTTGATTAAGCAGGCGGAAGACATGGGAGCTGATGGTGCAATGATCATTCCCCCTTATTATTCAAGTCCGACGGCCGACGAGTTATACCAACACTATAAAACTATATCTGATGCTAGTAGCTTGCCTATCATGATTTACAACAATCCAGCTACGGCAAATGTGGATCTTACTCCTGACATCGTCGCTCGCCTTTCGGAAATAGATTCCGTAAGTTACATCAAAGAGTCAACGATGGATGTGACTCGCATTCGAGATATCATAGAGTTATGTGGTGACCGAATGTCCGTATTTGGCGGAATTATGGGCTATGAATCCTTCCTTGAAGGGGCTGTAGGTTGGGTATCCGTAGCTTCAAATTTTTTACCTGGCCCGACAGCTAAAATGTTCGAAATGATAGATCAAAACCAAGATTATCTGTCCGCACGCGAAATCTATCTTAAGTACTTGCCATTAATTCGATTTGTAGGAGGCCATAACTATGTTTCCGGCAGTAAGCATTTACTGTCACTTATGGGTTGTGACTGCGGTATCCCTCGCGCGCCGCGTTTGCCGATGGCACCTGAATTAGCTGCACTAGCAGAAGAAATGGTTCAGGAGTTCGGTTTGGCAGATAGTATTAGATAAGGAGCATCATGATGGAATTTGATTTGGTGCTGGCTAACGCTACCGTAGTGACTGCTTCGGATCAGTATATAGCTAATATTGGAATTCGAGATGGAAAAATAGCCTACCTTGGCACAGACAATATTCAAGCGAATCGAGTTATCGACGCTAAATTTCGTTATGTTTTACCGGGTGGTGTGGATGCACATTGCCATATGGATCAACCTTGTGATGATGGCGCTGTGATGGCAGATGATTTTGATACTGGCACGTTATCAGCGCTTTGTGGTGGTACAACGACAGTTATCCCGTTTGCTCTGCAGCAAGGTGATGAATCGCTCTTTGATACGGTTTCTCGTTATCGTGGTTTCGCAGAAAATAAAGCGCGTATTGATTACGCTGTCCACGTAATTATGACGAGCCCGAATAAAAAAATACTGTCTGAAGAAGTACCAGAACTGACTAAAATGGGTTACTCGCACTTTAAAATTTACATGACGTATGACAATTTGAAGTTGGATGACCGACAAATATTGGATGTGCTTAGTGCGGCTAAAGAAAATAATAACTTAATTATGGTACATGCGGAAAACGATGGATGTATTAGTTGGTTGACAGAGCGATTGCTGCAAGAAGAAAAAAAAGGCTCTGAATATCATGCAATCGCTCATTCGCGGATAGGTGAGCGAGAAGCTACTTTTCGTGCGATTGCATTGTCTGAGTTAGTAAATGTGCCGATTTTGATTGTGCATGTTTCTAATCAACAGTCGTTATCTGAAATTCAGAGAGCGAGGCGCCGAGGTGTGAATATTTTTGCTGAAACCTGCCCACAATACTTATTTTTGACACAAGACGATCTCGGTGGTGAAGATGGTATTAAGTATATTTGTTCACCCCCCCCACGTTCTAAATATGATCAGGATGCTATCTGGCAGGGACTCAAAGATGGTTCTTTTCAGGTGTTTTCGTCTGATCATTGCCCTTTTGATATTGAGGGAGATAAAGGTAAGAAAGTCGTTAACCATGGCAGTTGCTTCCATAACGTACCTAATGGTATTCCAGGTATTGAGACTCGCTTACCACTGCTGATGAGCCATGGTGTAGATACGGGAAAATTATCTATTCATCGTTTTGTACAACTGACCGCAACGGCTCCCGCGCGGCTCTATGGTCTTTATCCCCAAAAAGGAACGATTGCAATTGGTTCTGATGCAGATCTTGTTATATGGAGTGACTCGGTTCAAGAAACAATTAGCAATAGCCAATTGCATCACAATGTGGACTATACCCCGTACGAAGGGATGTCACTTACAAGAAAGCCTAGAATTGTAATTTCTCGAGGGGCTGTCGTCTTTGATGACGGGAAACCAACGGCTGAAAAAGGTCAAGGGCAATTTGTGTTTTCTGGTAAGCCGGACACAAGAGAGTTTGTTTAGAGAGGACCAAGTTATGATGGAACAGATAAAACAATATATGGATAAATTGGTCTCCATAAATAGTGTTTATCCAACCAATTCTTGCAAAGAAATTTGTGAGTATATTGAGAAAGAATTAACTCGATTTCCATTGCAGGTGACATTACATAATCATGCTCCAGATAAGTACAACGTTTGTGCGACACTGGGTGAAGGCCGTCCTCACTTAGTATTGAATAGCCACGTAGATACTATTGCCCCAGGAGATGGTTGGGAGAGCGCTCCCTTCACTGTTACTCAAGAAGGCGACAATCTTTATGGCCTTGGCATTTCTAACTGTAAAGCTCTTACAGCCTTACATATGGCGTTAGCCAGCAAACTGGCGCAGGACGTGAATTTTACTGGAAAAGTGACTTTTACATTTGTGTGTGATGAAGAAAAGCTAGGTCAAGACGGTCTCGCAAGTCTCAGAGGTGAAGTTTTAGGGCCAGTAGACAGTTTACTTGTCGCAGCACCTAGCAATAATCAATTGATTTGCCGTGAGCGCGGTATTATGTGGATGAAGTTACGAGTTTTTGGAAAGTCAGCTCATGCAGGTAAGCCTGAGATTGGCGATAGTGCGGTATTGCGAATGGTTCGGATACTTTCGAAAGTCGAGGCTCAGTATTTGCCAACACTAAGTCAGCAAGATCGCGATGGTCTTGCCTCAACGATGAATGTTTCAAAGCTTCATGGTGGCGAGAATACCAATGTCGTACCTGCCTATTGTGAAATAGAAATCGATAGGCGCTTCCCTTTGGGTATTAGTGTTGATCAGGCTTTTACGGAACTAGAACAGTTTATAAGCTCGCTTGGTGAACCAGATGATAGCTGGGAATTACTTACTTTACTCGGAACGGAGCCTTATGAAAGTAAGTCGGAGGGCAAACTGAACGAAAGTTTAGGTTGTGCGATAGAGAAGATTACAGGCAAAGCGCCACAGTATATTGATGCGGTGGGTGCATTTGATGGTCGCTATTTTTCTTCTGATAACCTTGAAATCATAACTTTTGGTTCAGGGGATGGGGCAGAAGGACATGCAGATAACGAGAAGATCAGCTTACAAGAGCTAGAAGCTAGTGCCGCTATTCATTTAAATGCGATCCACCGCTATTTGAATATCGAGGGTAATAAATGATGCAGAGAGATAGTAACCTCGATTGGCCAGAAGAACGAATTAGTTTTCAGTTTGAAGGTGAGTGGTTAAATGGTGTGAAAGGGGAGTCCATTGCCTCAGCTTTGACCGTTGCCGGGCGTTCTTTAAATGCTAAAAATAGCCGCAATCGTGTCTTTTGTGGTATGGGCGAATGTCAGCAGTGTTTAGTCACTGTTGATGGTGCAATAAGTCAACGTGCTTGTAAAACTCAGCTAAAAGAAGGGATGTCTATATCTAGACAGCATGATGTGGTGCGAGCCCCTAAAGTCAGAGAGCCTATTGATGAAAACACTTCGACCTATACCGATTTAAGTTTCGATGTTGTCATCGTCGGTGCGGGACCAGGAGGTCTTGCAGCTGCTAACACCGTTGCTAGTAATGGTATGGCGGTACTACTTGTGGATGAAAATGACAGCAGTGGAGGGCAATATTTCAAACAACTGCAGCCTGAACTTTCTAAGGTAGAAAACAACTTAGACTTACGTCATATACAAGGTCGAGAATTGATCCGCAAGACTTGTCAGTCTGGGGTGACAACATGGGTCAACTGTATGGTGTGGCATGCTGAAAATAAATCAGAAGGCGGTGTTCGTCTATTGCTAAACCGTAAAGCTGATAATTATCGAGTGGATGCACGTTATGTCATTATTGCTACTGGTGCTAGGGAACTACCTGTAAAAATACCTGGTTGGGACTTACCAGGCGTAATGACCTGTGGCGGGGTACAAATATTAAAACGTCGATTTGGTGTTTTACCAAAAGGACCGTATTTGTTCATTGGTAATGGTCCATTGTTGCTTAATGTTGCGCACGATGTTTCAGAATCGATGGAGGAAACAGTAGCCGTATTAGAAATGGCGAAAATTAATAGTATTAGAAATCTACGCCCAATGACATCTATGGTTTTTTCCGATATTTCATTAGTAAAACAGGGGGGTATTTTTCGACTAGGCCTGTTGAAAAAAGGTATCAGCTATCAAACAGGAATAAGGCCAATTAAGATCAGTTCAGTAGCGGATGGCCTAATGTTGTTCTGGAAAAATGATAGAGGCGAAGAACAACGTTCAGAATGTAAAACATTAGTCATGAGCGGAGGTTTAGTTCCTAATAGAGATCTAGCTAGATTACTTGGTGCTAAGCCAACAGAAAATACTAAAAATGGCAGAAGTAATTTGCCCCATGTTTATATTATTGGTGAAGCAAGCAATATTGGTGGTTACAAAAAAGCGTTATTAGAGGGCGAAGCGGCTGGTTTAGATCTTCTGGAAAGTATAGCGAAACCTGATAAGGGGAGTTATGAACGGGTTTTAAAATTTCAATCTTCATTAGCCTCTGTCTTTTCGGTATCACCTTTGGATATTGATGATGCGACAGTGATTTGCCGTTGCGAACAAGTTCGAGCAATTGATGTGAAAATGGCATTGAAAGCCGGCGTTAGTTCTGCAAGAGGGTTAAAACAGTTAACTCGTATTGGGATGGGGCGTTGCCAAGGCCGATACTGTCAGTCAAGTATGACACAGTTATTAAATGATCAAGGCGTTGACGTTGAACCAATGACTCAACGAACGCCTATTCGTCCTGTTCCGCTGGGGTCTTTAAGTCAAGAACAACCTGAATGGGTTAAACACTATCGAGCGACACCTAAATCCCTCGTACAGAATCTTTCGAGATGTAACGATACTCTCGCAGATAACAAGCCTGAAAGTGATTTTGTGGTAATAGGAGGCGGGTTAGTTGGATTGTTTTCTGCCTACCATCTGGCGAAAAGCGGCATGAGTGTGATGTTGCTTGATGGAGGGCGAACGAACGGTCAGGCTTCTGGAGGAAATGCGGGAAGTTTACACGCACAGTTGCTGTCATTTGATTTTTCTGAGTCATCAGCTCTAATGCCAGCAGATCACACGCTTTCATTACAGTGCGAAGCGATTGACTACTGGAAGACACTCGAATTAGAAATGAATGCTGATTTTGATTTGAGCCAGCAGGGCGGACTGATGGTCGCGGATAACGATCTAGGTTTACTAAAGTTAGAGAAAAAAGTGGCTCGTGAAAGGCGTTTAGGTGTTGATGTAGAATTGATTGATCGCGCTCAATTACGAAACTTAGAGCCGGCACTTTCAAACAATCTAGTCGGAGCAGCACTTTGTCACAATGAGGGTAAAGTAAATCCACATAAAGTGGCTTCGGAATTGCGCAAACAGCTGGATGATCTAGGCGTTATCATTCATGAAAATTGCCCTGTACAAGCTATAAGTGAGGTACCTCGCGGGTTTGTAGCCAAATGTGCTTTAGGTAAGTTTAAAGCAGGTAAAATTATTAATGCTGCTGGTGCATGGAGTGGTGAAATAGCATCGATGGCAGGAGGTAGCGTACCTGTGTTTGGTGCACCTTTACAGATGATTGTCACAGAACCTGTAGAAAAAGTGACTACTCGCTTGATAGCTCATGTAGGCCGCCATTTAACTTTGAAGCAAGCGAATAAAGGTAACTTCTTAATTGGAGGGGGCTGGACGGCGGGATATGATCCTTTATCGAGCCACTCCACGGTCATGATTAATAGCTTAAAGGGCAATGCTTGGGTTGCAGAGCACGTCATGCCGATGCTCGGTAATGTCAATGTTATTAGAACATGGGCAGCGATGAATATCGATATTGATGGAGCACCTGTGGTTGGAGAAGATACAAAGGTGAAAGGTTTGTTTCATGTTGTGACGAGTAACGGTGTTACCCTTGCACCTTTGGTGGGAAAAATGATCACAGAACTTGCAGTTGATGGTTTTCGTGATTCGATACGAGCAGAGTTTTTGCCTTTACGTTTTGGTTAAGGAATGAGTATATGGCTATCGATTTAGATTCGGACTTATGTATAAGCAGAGTACACGCATTTACAGCGGAGGGTATGAAACTACGTGAATGCGCTTATGAGTTGCTCCATGAGCTGATTCTTAGTCACCAATTAAAGAGTGGTACTCCGCTAGTAGAGCGAGAGCTTGAAGCACTTTTTGGTATCTCACGCACTCCGCTTAGGCAAGCAATCGAAAAGCTTGAAGGGCAAGGGTTGGTGTCTCGAGTTAGTGAACGAATGGCATGTGTTAAAGTGGTGAATCTTGAGGAGTATATTCAAGCACTAAGTATGCGTTTGATATTAGAAGTTGAAGCCACAAAGTTATGTATCAAACGGATCCCTCGAGACGCATTTATAGTCGTTACGCAGTTTATTGAGGCTAGCAGTGCTTTAGACAATGACACACAAAAGCACTGGTCTTTAGATAGCTTAGTTCATGCATTAATTTCCGACAATTGTGGTAATCAATTGATGAAAGAAACGATAGAACGGATGCGTATCATTTGTAATTTGTATGAAGAACCCCGCACTACTTATTCTAGTTTACCGGGGTGGCAAGAACACATTGACATTTTTAATGCACTTATGAACAGAGACGAATTTCTTGCAACACAATTAATGGGACAACACCTGACGTCGATTAAACAGCGCTTGCTCGGTGATTTATAACGGTAAATCTATTGCCCCCAAGGATTTGAACATATTCCCGCCTATGGAAACGGACTTCTCTCTAATTAGAATTCTTTAAAGACTTATTTGACGTGGAAGGTTATGTCATTGGTGCAGATAATCCAATTGCACCAGTTTGCCTGCCAGGATATCCATCAAGTGGCGGTGCGGCATCGGTCGCAAACGGTGACGCTGATTTTGCACTTGTAAGTGACACTGGCGACGCAGTTCGTGTCCCTGCTAGTTACTGCCGGTTGTTGGCTTGAGATCAACCAAGGTCTTTTAGAGTCAGTAAATTCTCCTAAACAGATTAACGATCGTAGCTCTATTTCGCTATCAGCGTTTAAATAAGCTAATGGCGCAGAGTAATGTGGGAGTCGAGTTAGAACAAGTCTCAGCATAGTTTAACCCCTTGCATTTTGGTATCGCTCTACTGGGCAAGAAGTATCACTCGTAAGCAATAACTAATAAGCAATTGCCAAGCATGAGCAGACGAGGTTTATTGATTGGATCTCTAAAGTATTAAGGATTGACCATGTTTTGTGGGTACTAACTACTACACCAGGTGGAGCGCCAAAACTTGCTATCCCAGATGAACATACAAACCACTTTTACTGCACCGCATTATAAAGCGTTACAAGAAATTCTCGATGCTGATTACTACCGAACCTTTAGACAATAGTTCCTACATAAAAGGGAAGAAGCTTTTATCATTTGGTGGCTAAAGTGGTCCCCTGCCTTTTGTTTAAGTTCAGATGATTCAAAATGGGCCTCAGTACTAATGGCCTGAAGAGTGTCTTGAATTTTTCAGGCCTTAACAGTGATATGGCTCCTCTAAAAAAACGACACCTCATCATGAAATGTCGTTTGGCTTATTATGTTTTAGCGTTTTAGCGTTTTAGCTTTTTAACTTTTAGCTTTGGGCTTCCGCTTGCACCGTAGGGACTGCCGCACGTTTTGGCTGCATAAGGAAATAGTATGCGATTGCTGCTGAAAACCCACCGATAAATAGAGCAAAATTTGCTAGCGCTGTGAATATAAATGTGGCAAAAATTGCAATAGTACTAGAGATAATAAGCGCATATACACTCATCATATTGACACCATTTTTATACCAGTATGCACCTTCTTTAGATTCAGTATATAAAGATTCGACATCGATTTTTCCTTTTTTCAATAAGTAGTAATCAATAATAACGATGCCGTACAGTGGCCCAATCATGGCGGCTAGTACATCAACCGTGTAGTGGATGACTTCTGGGTTGTTAAATAGATTCCAAGGCATAAGTAGTACAGAACCAAATGCCGCAATAAATCCACCGGCTTTAAAGCTGATTCTTTGTGGTGAAATATTAGAGAAGTCGAATGCAGGTGCGACAAAGTTCGCGACAATATTTATTCCAACCGTTGCCAGAATAAAGGTTAGTGCCCCCAGTACTGTAATGATTCCTGAGTCAAGTTTTTTGACGGTTTCCACTGGGTCAGTAATCATTTCACCGAAGACAGGAAGTGAGGCTGACACAATGATCACACTGAATATGGAAAAGAGAATGAAGTTAACGGGTAATCCCCAAAAGTTTCCAGACTTCAAATCCTTATAACTTTTGCAGTATCGTGAGAAATCGCTGAAATTAAGTGTTGGTCCTGCAAAGTAACCCGCGACAAGAGAAGTAGCGACAACCATGGTGCTAAACACGTTCCAGCCCTCTAACTTTTTAGAGCTGAGATTAAATTGGATATTGTCCCAACCTGCTAAATAAATCATATAACCGCATAGAGCAAACATCGCGATATAAATAGCTGGTCCTGACCAGTCGATAACCTTTCGAATCATATCCATACCAAACATAAAGACAATACCTTGAAGCACCCACATAGAGGTAAACCCAATCCAACCTAAATGGGATAATCCAAGGAATTCAGATTCAGCAAGGCTTGCCGTGTTTGGGAAGAAATAAAGAAGCAATATGATAAATGAACTTGATGCTAGATAGGTTTGTATCCCGTACCAAACTACTGCAATCAGACCCCTGATCACGGCGGGAATATTAGCACCAAAGACGCCAAATGACATTCTTGCTACAACAGGGAACGGAATACCAGCTTTTTGACCTGGTTTACCCATTAAGTTTGCGAATACTAATACGATAGATATACCGATTAGCAGTGAAATAAACACTTGAATTCCGTTTAAGCCAAGTGCGAATAAACTTGCTGCAAATACATAACCACCCACACTGTGTACGTCAGACATCCAAAACGCAAAAATACTGTACCACCCCCAACTTTGCTCTTTATCTGGGGCCAAATCTTCATTGCTCAGTCGTTTACTGACGGGTAATCCTTTACTCATAGTCATCACCTTTTATTAATTGTATACAATATTGCTAATACAATTTGCATGCCAATGTTGAAATGTCGATTTTTACGGGTTTTAGGTATGACAAAAGGATATTACGATTATAATAATGCACTGAGTTGAGGCTTTATGTTCTATTTTAGTGCGTTTGCGTTCGAGTTTTTGCTATTTTAACTCGGAAATAGCTTGTTTAGGCGTAAATAGTAAGAATTCAATGTGGTATGCAACTTGCTTGGTTATTGTATACATTATGAGGTTTTTAAAGTGTTAAGTGACGACAAAGTATATAAACAGATATTAAAGGCAATCGTTGAACATGAACTGCCTCCAGGTGCCAAATTACCGGAAGATAAGCTGGCGGAAGCATTTAACATTAGCCGTACGGGCATTCGTAAGGTGCTGCAAAGGTTAGCGATTGAAAAACTGGTTGTGATTCAACCGAATAAAGGGGCACATGTTAATCGTCCAAGCCCCCAACAAGCAAAAGAAGTGCTAAATAGCCGTATCATGATAGAGCCATTGCTAATCCCTGATATTGCTGCTAGTTGGACCGTTCAGCACTCGCAGCGTTTTGTCAAAATGGTTGAGCTCGAGGAGCAAGCTAACCTTTGTGGTGACTTGGCTGAAGCCATTCATTTAACGGCCAAGTTTCATTACGAGTTAGCGAAGTTATCAGGGAACAGTATCTTGGCGGAATTTGTTGAGCGCCTTTGTTATCACAGCTCACTTATTATTGCGGTCTACGGCAATAAAAAGAGTGTGCACTGTGAAGGTGGAGACCATCTTGAATTACTTGAATTACTCGATAACAAAGAGACAGAGCAAGCCGTTCTTTGGATGCGTGAGCATTTGGTAGAGATACAATCGACGATCCACTTAACAGATACAGACATGACACCAATCGATTTTACACAGCTATTTAACCAATACGAAGACACGTAAAATCAGTTTACTAGCAAGGATGAAACATGAAGATTAACATTATAAATCCAAATACCTGTCAGGGGATGACCGATAAAATAGCCGAAACAGCCAGGCAATGTGCCGGTCCAAGCGTGAGTATTGTGGCGTCTTCACCGAAGCATGGTCCTTTAAGCATAGAGAATGCGTTTGATGAAACGATTGCAGCCGCAGCAATGCTCGATGAAATTATCGCTCGAGATAAAGAAGGGGTTGATGCTCATATCATAGCCTGTTTCGGTGACCCCGGTTTGGATGCTGCTCGTGAAATCGCGAATGCACCAGTGATTGGTGTTGCTGATGCTTCATTTAAACTGGCAAATTTGGTTTCACACAAGTTTGGTATTGTTACAACAATGACCCAAACGATTCCTCTAGCGAAACACCTTTTACATAAATATGGTTATGAGCGCTCTTGTAGCGGGGTCCGGGCTACTGATATCCCAGTGTTGGCGTTAGAAAAAATTGACCAAACTAGTTATAACTTACTGCTTTCTGAATGCCAGAGATCCATTGAATTGGACGGCGCCGAAGCGATCGTATTAGGTTGCGCAGGTATGACTGACCTTGTGAACGAGTTATCCCAGCAACTCAGAGTTCCCGTTATCGATGGTGTTACTGCTGCTGTGAAGCTTGCAGAGTCTCTGGTATCTCTAGGACTTAGTACATCAAAAAAAGGTCAATACAAAACACCTGTATCTAAACAGTACATTGGTCGTTATGCACATTTATCCGCAGTTATTGCAAACTAATTACACGACAAGGAAGCGTACCGTTATGCAGCAAGATAGAAATTATATTGGTTATGGTGCCGACAATATACCTGATGCAAATTGGCCGAATAAGGCAAGGATAGCCGTTCAATTTGTGCTTAATTACGAAGAAGGCGGAGAAAATTGTGTTTTACATGGCGATGGGCACTCAGAGGTTTTTTTGTCTGAAATTGCCGGAGCACAAGCTTATCAAGATCGACATATGAGTATTGAGTCGTTATATGAGTATGGTTCTCGTGTTGGTGTATGGCGTATTTTGAATGAGTTCGAAGAGCGTAATTTACCGCTAACATTGTTTGCTGTTACAACCGCGCTCCAGCGTAATCCTCCGCTGGTTGAGGCAATCAAAAAATCGAATCATGATGTCGTTTGTCATGGATTAAAGTGGATTCACTACCAAGATATGCCGATTGAACAAGAACGCCAGCAAATGCATGAAGCGATTGAAGTGATGGAGCAATTGCTTGATAAAAAGATCAGTGGTTGGTACACAGGAAGGGATTCACCGAATACGCGCAGTTTAGTCGTGGAGCATCCTGGTTTGGCTTACGACAGTGATTATTATGGTGACGATTTACCTTTTTGGGTGCAGAGTAAAACCGATTCGCCTAATCAATCGAACCAATCTCAGGCTCACTTAGTTATCCCTTATACTCTTGACTGCAATGATATGAAGTACTCATCACCTTATGGGTTTAGTCATAGTGACGAGTTCTATCAGTACTTGAAGGACAACTTCGATTGTCTCTATGCTGAGGGAATACATAAACCTAAAATGATGTCTATTGGTCTACATTGTCGAATTACTGGCAAACCCGCAAGAATGATAGCATTGAAGCGTTTTCTTGATTACGTTCAACAGCATGAGAATGTTTGGGTTGCAAGTCGTCAGCAGATCGCTGATCACTGGGTTGAACGCCATTCCCCAAAGGCTTTTAATCGTGAGTAGTCCTTGCCATTATATTGGATATGCATTTACTGAATTGATTTAAAGGTATAATCGATTCAAAGGTATAATCCTGATTTTTGGAAGTTCAGCTTTATTATCCAGTGTCTGCTGATATCGCTAGTTCAATTCTGGACTTAAGCTGCTGCAGGTAACCGCTTTGGTCGACCAGAATGCAAGCTAGCGTTTGAGCAATTGAATACCAAGCCAAGCTAAGACGTGATGGGGCGGTTGCCCCTCGATATGGTAATACAGGCTGGGTATAGAAGGTATTGAGATTATGTGTTCTTGGATTCTGTAAACCTGCCATTGTCATTGGACACGTGATAGATTCTGTGATTTTTCGATGCAGGCACGTAAAGAGTTGTATCAACAATGCGTCGTCAAACGGAATAATAGATCCGTAATAGTTGGTGCCTAAAACATCTGCGCATGCGTTTATTCATAGCCGTTAGGTTATCTTCTCCAGTGGTATTTTAGCTGAAAGCAGGTACTGGTTGGGAGCAGTCGCTAATAGGTCATGTTAACTTCAGAAAATACCTCCGACTAATGTTCTCTATTTATCAAAGTGAGAAATGACGGTCTTCACATTTTTTATCTTTATATAGGAAAGTAAAAACATATATTCGTTTTTTACATGGATATGTTCGATTACTACATCGTGTTTATTCTCTATGTTTGTATATTTGTTTTGTTGACTGACATTTGGTCACTGTGAACAGTGTGATGGGCTTATAAGCTGCGTCACAAAAATACCTCGGTGTGGCATTATAAAATAGACAGTTCACACCCTACATGGAGAGTGCAATTATGATTGCAATGGGTTCATTTTTTTTGTTTACCTTCTTGGTAGGATATATATCGTATCGAGCTACAAGGGAGGAGAACTTAAATCAAACAACTGGATATTTTCTTGCAGGCCGAAGTCTACCTTGGTTTGTTGTGGCTGGTTCACTTTTTCTAACGAACATTTCGGCAGAGCAATTAACGGGTCTTAATGGGAATGCATTTGCTAATGGTGCGAGTGTGATGGCTTGGGAAACGGTCGCAGCAGTAACAATGATTATATTGGCGATGGTCTTTTTACCTCGTTTTCTCAAAGGCGGCATAGCCACGGTCCCGCAGTTTCTTGAGGCAAGATATGGGAAGCGCATGCGTTCGGTATCTTCTTTTATTTTCATTTATGCAATCGTTATCGGTTTTCTTCCGTTTGTTCTTTATGCTGGTGCAATCACACTAGGCAAGCTTTTTGGTGTTGCTGAATTATTAGGTGTCACGGAAACGACGGCGACTTGGATTATGGTGATTACATTAGGCGTTGTTGGTGGTATTTATGCCGTATTTGGTGGTTTAAAAGCCGTCGCAGTTTCAGATACTGTCAATGGTGTCGGCCTGTTGTTTGCCGGCATGTTAGTTCCCATTCTAGCCTTGAGTCAATTGGGTGATGGTAGCATGGCAACAGGCTTTAATATTTTGATTACCGAAGCGCCAGAGCGTATGGCCGCGGCAGGTTCCGGTGAAAGTGCTGCAGTACCATGGCATACACTTTTCTCTGGAATCTTACTAATCAACCTATTTTATTGGTGTACAAACCAAGCCATCGTTCAACGTGCTCTCGGTGCTAAATCGTTAGCGGAAGGACAAAAAGGGGTATTAGCGGCCGCTGCAATGAAAGTGATCGGTGTTGCGATGCTCGTGTTACCAGGCATTATCGCGTGGCACATGCAACAACGCGGTATGATTATGATTCCTTTTAGAGAGGGTACGGAAATATTCGCAAAAGATATGGCCTATCCGTTGTTAGTTCGCGAAGTCCTTCCT
Source organism: Vibrio sp. 10N.261.51.F12 (assembly GCF_041471725.1). Classification (NCBI taxonomy): domain Bacteria; kingdom Pseudomonadati; phylum Pseudomonadota; class Gammaproteobacteria; order Vibrionales; family Vibrionaceae; genus Vibrio; species Vibrio sp. 10N.261.51.F12. Next base: position 39,311 of record NZ_JBFROV010000053.1, read on the forward strand.
TCTTGGATGACGGGGTTATTTGGCGCTGTGTTATTTGGTGCCGTCATGAGTTCGTTCAACAGCGGGGTCAACAGTATGTCGACCTTGGTGAGTTTAGACATTTATCGTGGCATCATTAATCCAGGTGCATCAGACCGACAAACCGTTCGTGTCGGTAAAATATTTGGCTCAGTGACCATTGGGATTTGCGTGTGTATTGCCCCATTTATTGCACAAGCTGACGGTCTATATACTCTAATGAGAACCATCATGGCCGTGATTAATGTGCCTATCTTAACGGTTGTTTTAGTAGGTATTATCTCTAAGCGAACACCGGCTCTTGCTGCTTATATTGCGCTGCCTATCGGCATGGCAAGCTTCTATATTGTACACTTTGTACTTAAAGATGATTTAGGTTTTGCACATCCGCATTGGCTGCATATTGTAGGTCTGAATTTTTGTTGGATGGTGGCTATTATGATGGTAGTACGCTTTTTAAAACCAATGGATAAACCGTACGAGCAAACTTATACCGAACAAGTAGAAGTCCAAGATTGGAAATATGCAAAGCACGCGAGTTGGGGTGTCATTGCATTACTTGCTATTTTATATACGACGTTCTCAAATATTGGTCTTCTAAGTGAATCAGGAAGTGCGTTCAAAGTCATCTCAGTTCTTGCGGTATTTTCATTAGCGTGTTTCTTAGGCTCGAAAGGGTGGAAATATTTCGTCACCCAGCAAAAAAACAAAGTTGCTCACGATAGTTAATATCTTTTATATCTTTTATATCTTTTATATCTTTTGGGGGTGGTTATTACTCCCAATGATATAAAAGATTAAGCAATAGCGAGGAAATTATGTCTGAAATTCATCAGGCTTTAATGCAAAAGAGTTTTTTAGATCCCAAGTTACGCAAAGGGAGTTATGAGAGTGATCCTTCGATAACGAAGCCTCATATTTTTTTTATTACCGTTGATATGATTTCTCCAGATTGTTATCGCCCAGATAGACCGTTATCGTCCATTATTAATACCCCTAATATGGATGCGATAGCCAATTCGGGCACGCGTTTTAACCGAGCTTATACGACAAGTCCACTGTGTGGTCCTGCACGTGCGGCAATGTTTACTGGAATGCATCCTCCATACTTAACCAATGGGGAGCGAGCACCTTGTGGTATGCAGGTTGACTTAACTGTTGATGACATCATTTTTCAAGATTACTTAAAGGCTGAAGGGTACACACTTAAGCACACCGGTAAATGCCACGTGGGGGTCGATAAATTTGTGCGAACTTTTGGTGAGAATGTACATGCTTGGGATCGCTGGGGCCCGCCAGTAGTTGATGATGATCGCTATCTTGAGTACATAGATGCAATGGAGGTCGAGCCACCTAAGTACCGCAGAGAATTACGTGGTTTACAAGCAGACCAACAAACACCAGGTAACTCTTTTGGCGGATGGATAGAGCAGCAAAATGGTGACGATTTTCCTAAAGATGCGCATTATTCAACGTTTCTGGCTGACTTGACGATCCGACAAATCAAGGCAGCACGCCGTCAAAGCCCTAATAGCCCAATTTTTTCTCAATTGGATTTTTTCGATCCGCATCAACCTTATTCAATACCTAGTGGTTTTGAACAACGTTACCAAGAAATTCGTCAAGCCGTTAAGTTACCTCAAAGTTACCTTGATCTGCAGAACCAAGATGAACAGCCTGACAATCCGATTTATCGACTCTATCGCAAGTATTGGGGTATGTATGATGAAGAAACTGTTATCGATTATATCGCAGGCCATCTGTTACAGGTCGAAGTGGTAGATTATGGCATTGGGAAGCTTATTGAGTATTTGAAATCTGAAGATCTTTGGGATGAGAGTGTGGTGGTTTTTTCTGCTGACCACGGAGATATGAATGGTCGGTTAGGGATGGCAGACAAAGGCGTCTACTTTCAGCCTGATATCTTTGCCATTCCTTTATACCTCAAGTCACCGAAGTCATCGGGTGAAATACTGCCGGAAAGTAATGGGTTAGTGTCCGCATTGGATATTGCTCCTACGCTCCTTTCTTTTGCTGGGGTAGGTAAGCCTGTCCAGATGGAGGGAGAGAGTTTATTGCCGCTAGCGAAAGGAGAAAGTCGAAAATCGTTTACTCATGTTTATCAAACAGGGCTTCACGTTGGTGCCAATTTGGGTGTAGCTATTCAAATGGAAATCGAGGGTGAAAACTGGTTCTATGGCTATAACTCTTCTACAGGATATCAAGAGTTATATGCGATGGATCAAGACCAACAAGTAAATCAATTTTACCTGGAAATGGGCGAAAAGCTGCGACCGGTACTCGTCAACAAGATGGCTCAAGTTCTGAGCGCAGATCCTCGCTGGAGAGGGTATTGGGCTTCATATCGGTTACACAATATGGAGGATTTACCTGTCGATAGTCATAGTGATATGCAGATGCTCAAACCGTTAGGTGCTTAGTTCGGTCCGTACATCCTATTAGTGGCACACTATACAATGAATAAAAGCTTGGGGGTTGACCTCAAGCTTTTGCAATTCTAGGCTGATATAGTGGAAAGTATGCTACCTAGACAACGCGCTAGGTAATTGATTGTACCCTTATAAATAGGTGAAATTATGGTTGACACCATGGATGAAAGCTTGTCTACCGTTGGCAGTAATTCGCTTTATGAGTGTATCGAACAAATTGCTTCATCGGCGTACGTTGTATTAGCACCAGACGCGACTATTGTCCAAACAGCAAGAGCAATGCGTGATAATGACAGTTGTGAATGGGCGGTAATCTTTGAACATGACCAGCTACGTGGCGTTATTTCTGCTGCTAACTTGTCCCATCGAGCGCTCGCAGAGGCGCTTCCTTTGGACAGCCGTATTGATAGTATTATGGATTTGAACCCTTTGACCACGTCTTCAAAAACTCGTGTGTATGACGCTATTGTTACGATGTATCGTTATCAAGCTCAATCTATGGTTGTTATGTCTGAAACTCGAATGATTTCTCTACTGACATTGCCAGCGTTGTTGCAGAATAATCGTTTAAAAATGGTGTATTTAGTCGAGAAAATTCACGTAGCACAATCGGAGCAAGATATCGCTGACCTTACGGTTGAACGCCGAGAATTGTTTTTGGACTTAGTGAATGGCAAAGTACCTGCCGAAATGGTGTATTCGGTGATGACATTAATCATGGACACTATTAATTGCCGTTTAATCGATTTTGCGATTCAGCGCCTTGGAAAACCGCCTTGTGATTTTTGTTGGGTGGTTGCGGGGTCGCAGGCTCGTAAAGAAGTGCATGCGTATTCGGATCAAGACAGTGGGATTCTTTTGGAAAACAGTGCAACAAAACAAGATGAGGCCTATTTCACTCATATGGCGATGATCGTATCTAAAGGTTTAGATAAATGTGGATATGAACTATGCGCTGGAAAGTTTATGGGGAGTAACCCTAAGTGGTGTCAAAGATTACAAGTGTGGGAACAGTATTTCCAGCAATGGATAGCGAATCCTGAATTGGAAAACTTACTTAATCTTAGTGTATTTCTTGACACTCGAGCCATTTATGGGGACCACCATATGCTCGGGAACTTAAACGCTCAATATACGGACGTAAAATCAAACGCACTTTTTCTAAGAAAAATGATTAATGATGCGGTCACCAACCGAGCACCATTGAATATTTTCAATAACTTAGTGCTCGTTAAGGACAGCGAAAATATAAAACGTTTGAACCTTAAACGTCATGGCATTAACGTCATTGTTGATTTGGCGCGCCTCTATGCAATGCGTTCAAAAAGCATGGAGTGTAATACTAACAAACGCCTCAATGTCGCCTATAGTTGTGGTGAAATTAATCTTCAGACCCACCTTGCAATTAGTCGAGCTTATGAATTTTTAAGTGAGTTTCGGCTCCTGGTTCAAGCGAAAGAAGTAGAAAAGGGTATGCAGCCTTCTGCATTGATTGATCCGAACTACCTTGGTGAATTTGATAAAGCACGTATTGTGGATGCATTTAAATTGATTAGTGACTGGCAAAAAAACAGTCAGCAGCTTTTTTAGGGTAACGTGACAAGCTGAGAGGCCGTTTTTACGTACCGCAACACTTCTTGAACTTCACTTTTTAGTGCGGAGACATGGAGCATTTCGCATATTAACATTAAGAAAGCGATTGGAGCTTCCGTGACCTGGGCTTATCTGCAATCACTGGTCTGGGGTATGCAAAAGGAGGTTAAGCGGATATTTCACCTCAATGCTATTTATTGACCATAGTCATTATATCCGTCAGTCTAGGCTTGATGGTCTTTATATCGTGAGTAATCTGGAGATGAGATGAAACAGCAGGTATTGGTCTTTGGTGGATTAGGGGCGCCGGGTTCATCGGTGGTATCACTATATCAGGCGCTATTAACTCAGTTGTCGGATTTATTTGATTTGATTGCGATTGACCCGATTGCAGAACAACTCACACCTGACCAATTAACGAACCGCTATCCCTTTTCATATTCCGCGATCTATGATCATTTCGATAAGTATTGCGCTAAGCATCAACAACCCGATATCGCAGCCTGCTTGGTACTTACTCCGGTGCGGATGCACCTAAGTATTATCGAAATGGTGTCTGAGCGCATTGATGTCGACCAAACGCTCTTCATCGTTGAAAAGCCGTCGTTTTCGTTAGAAGAATGTGAACGGGGATTCGATTTCGTGATCCCAGCATTGCAGAGTCGTGGTGCTCGCTTTTATTTTATTGATACTGTGATCGTCGCCCTGTCGATTGAAGCGTATATTGATTCTGTTGATGGAGCGTTGCCCTTACCCAAAAAAATTGTTGCGATAGCCGCTGATAATCCAATAAATTTGTATGAACCATTGCACGCTTTTGAATGGTCAAATCAGAGAAATAACATTAACCGACGCAAGCTCCTTTCGCTTAAGAATAATGGCGGAGGAGGAGCTGGTCTTGATATGGGGATCCATGCAGTAGCTGCGTTGTTCAGATTATTATCAGGGGCCCGTTGGGATGTAGAGAGTACTCTAGTTACAGGCGCTACGTTAGAGGCATTAACGGAAGAGAATATTCCAAATTCAGAGGCCAAATTAATGCCGCTTGAACGTGAACTGGGTGCAGAAACGCATTTATATGCTCAAGGTATTATTAAAACAAAGGCACCGAAAAGTGCATCAATCCCGTATGTGGTTGAAGGAGGGAAAGGCGGCGATATTTGGGATAGACGTCTTGAATTATACTACGATGACCATGTGGTTGTGCTCGGGCTTGGAACATTAAGGCACCCGCCTTATTTTTGGCGAAAGCAAGGCGAGCAAGTAACAAGTCAAGTGTTTAGCATTAAAGGTTCGGGCTATCAACGACATTTTAGTGACATTCTTTCTCTGCTGTCCGTCACTAATGTGCCTTTACTTATCACGCCAGAACAGAGCGAGGAGATTATGCGCCGTTCAATGGTGTTAATTGCAACGATGTATCCCGTTTATGAAGTGGCTGCCGAGATTCGAGAGTTGGGGCTTCAAAAAGTGACTCAACATTTACCTCGCTACTTAACATCGCAAGAGCTTACTGTCCGAAACGACCTTGACCAATATCTAAAATCCATCGTCTTTTAGCACGCTCACAATTTGTTGTGTTTCGGCGGCAATGGTTGTCACCTGAGAAGGGGGCAACCCAAACTGTTTTTTAAAACTATTACTAAGGTGAAAGGCATCTGTAAAGCCGAGGTCATAGGCGATTTGAGTGACGTTTTTCTTCCCTTTTCTTATTAGGCTGTATGCGATATCTAACTTGAGTCTTTGGTAATAATCCTTTGGGCTATATGTGGTGTGCTCTATAAAGAGTTTACGCAAGTGTTGTTCGCTGCAATTTGAAAATTCAGCCATTGCCATCACTTTCCAGTTACTTGAAAGATTGTGGTGCATCTCATCTATCACTTTCTGTACCAACAGTTGAGGTTTAGAAAGATGTTGATTATTCGCATAAAGTAGCCATTCATAGAACATCTTATTGTAGATAGCGGCAGAAAAGGATGAGAAATAAGGGTTATCTTGCCTTAATGCTTCGATCAACTCGTTGAATTGGATTTCAAAGTGTCTGTGGTTATCAATAGGGATAACTTTTTGATATGGGATCGTGACATTTGCGCTGGGGTCAAGGAATACCTCAGTCCAATAAAGCTTCCAAATTAGCCCATCACAGCCGTAGTGCACAATGGAAAAGGGATCTAAGCAAAGCACACAATTGCCTCGCAAACGAAGTGTTGTCCCATCCTTTAAATTCACATAACCGTTGCCGCTCTCGCTATATATGATGACCAACGTATTTTCAGCCATTGGAAGACGCCGGTCTTGTGGCCAAGTATTTTGATACTGCTCATCACCATAAACATCCCAAAAAGAACGAATAGAAAGCCCTGTGCAACTGACACTGTGTTTGATCACGAGAGGTTGATTTTTCACGCCTTTCCCCTAATTTTAACCCATAACATATAGTGCTGATTTTTAGCAAAGCATGCGAATAGTGGGTAATAAATTGTGAAAGCGATCGAGGTGTTTTGATTGAATATGTTACCTTGCGTCTGTAAACATTCCTTCTTTAGATGCACTCGAATTACACGTGTTGCTGGTAAGCTCAGTCAATTTCTACAGTGAGTGCTTCGTAATTAAAATCGTCTAAGGGGGTAAATGCACGAAAACGTCTACCAAATTGCAATTAGTTGCTTATGAGATTCATAGGCCAGCATAATTTTCTTGCTCTGGGACGCTTAGCGGTATTGGATTACGGGTCGGTAATCGACCCTTACCACGTCGTCGCATACCCCTTAAAAGAACCACACGCAGATCTCGGAAATAAATTTGAAATTGAGAAGTTTGATCCAAAACATCATTAAGATGTACAAAGATAACTGGTCATTACTATGCAATTATTTGGTCTATGAACTGACGTTGCTTGATGGTGGAGTCGGGTTTTCAACAGTGACAACTAGCCTGACACAGGGGATAGGTTATAAAATTAAACTTATGTGCTAAATCAGTTGTACTTCACACTTTTGATAATATCTGCCGGGTCATCCTTTATAGTTTCGTTTTTTACATCTTTTTGTTCAAAAAATACATCTGATAGTAAAGCAATAACGTGTATATTTTTATTATCAGGCACAGAACAAGTGCATTTATCTATAACCTTCGATAGTTGAAAGGTTTTGTTATTAATTGCTTATTAAAATCTGATAATAATTTTAGTTTGATATGAGTATTTTGAAGTATGTCAAAATAATTAAATCCACCAGCTGATTGTTTGTTGTTTTCTTATAGAAGAGATTATTATGTCGTTAAATGATGACTCATCAGTGAGTACCAAACTCTTATATACTAAAATAAGAAGTGGTTCTTGTAGCGCTACGAAAAACTGTAAGAAACCTAATGTGGTTTTTATTACTGTAGATATGAACTCACCTGATTGTTATGTTAACAGTCGGCCGCTTTCTAAAGTAATCAAAACACCAAGTCTGACTTAATGGCAACTATTAATAACTGAATAGAAGTAAACCTACATCACTTTTAAATAATGGAAATAGAAGCATGGAAAATGATTACAGAGCAATTAAGTATCTTGCAATCGTCATTCTAGGTGGTTTTGTATTTGGCCTAGATGCAGCGGTAGTGTCCGGTACGATTAGATATATCTCGATGCAATTCGAGTTGTCAAGTTTAGAAGTGGGGACAGTTGTTGGTGCACCTTCTATTGGAGCAATTATTGCGTTGTTTGTTGCGGGCAAGTTAACAGCGGTATTTGGGCGTCAAAAAACTTTGGTTTTGATCGCATTTACATATGTAATATCTGCCATTTTGTCTGCGACTGCTCTTGGCTATTATTCATTGGTTTTCGCAAGAGCATTAGGTGGGTTAGCGTTCTGCTCACTTGGTATTACATCGATGTATATCGGTGAAGTTGCACCATCTCATGTTCGTGGGAAATTGATGACAGCGAACCAAGTTACTACGGCGTTTGGTTTCTTTTCTGCATATCTTATTAATTATTTTTTGGTATTAAGTTTTAATGAAAATTCCGTTTTTTTAGGTCCTGAAACCATTTGGAGAACGATGTTTGCTGTAGAGATAATTCCAGCGATTATCTGGTTCTTACTGCTTCTAAAGGTACCGGAGTCACCACGTTGGCTAATGATGAAAGGACGTCCAGAAGATGCAAGAAAAGTACTAAAACTTTTGAATGCACCAGATAATGTCGAAATCATTCATAAAGAAATCCAACAAAACATCAAATCGACGTCAGCCACGTTGAGTGTAACGGCACAACTTCGCCGGTTAGCATCGAAAAGGATGAGTATTATTGTTTTAGTGGGAGTGACGGCAGCAATTACCCAGTCTCTGTCAGGTATCAATGCTATTGCTTATTACTCGCCTACAATCTTTGAACAGATTGGGTTAGGTGTCAATGAGGCGTTCAAGCAGACTTCCATTATGGGGATGCTTGGTATCCTCGCGGCTGGTACTTCTGTTTTTTTGGTTGATAAAGTGGGACGTAAACCTTTACTTGTTGTTGGTCTATCTGCGATTGCTATTTGCCATTTTACAATATGGAACGGCTTCCAGAATGCGACATACGTAGTAACTGAAGAAAAGCTTGCAGCGGTAGAGTCTACCGTAGACGTTGAACCACTTAAGTCACTCCTTAACAAAGAGTTTAGCTCAGACCGTGATTTTAAAGTTGAACTTCGTGATAGGTATGATGCAAACTTCTTGCGAGCAAATGAAAGTAATCTGATCAAATCGTTTATTCAAATTAGTGCGGGACCGATTGTAGCCGCTATTTTTGCATTTAAGATTGCCTTCGGGTTCTCTATCGGGCCAATGATGTGGGTGTTGTTCTCAGAGATTACACCTAATTCAGTTAGATCGGTTGCGATACCATGTTTTGCTTTGATGAGCAGTCTGAGTGCCTGGGCCTCGCAGAAGTTCTTCCCATGGCAACTCGAGGTGTTTGGGTCCGCGACTACATTCTTGTCATATGGAATATTCGCATTGCTTGGTATGGCTGTACTCGTTGTTTTCTTAATCGAAACCAAAAACCGTTCTATTGAGGAAATTGAGTCTCTAATGGCACGTGGCGAGAGGATCCCTTCTGTAACAAGCGCTACGACTGAAAGAGGAAAAGCATGAAGCAAGTGATTGTTGTTACTGGAGCAACGGGCGGTATTGGTAACCTACTGGTCAATGGGCTTCAAAATACAGAGCGACATATAGTATGTTTGGGTCGTCGAGAGTCAGCACTAGAGGACTTAGTTACCACAATATGTGCAGAGAAAGATCTTACGGAGGAACATATTTCCTATCAAGTTGCGGATATGTCTGATGAAGTTGCGCGAAAACACATGCCAAACTTAGAAGCTGTGATGAATACGGGCAAGATGTCTGATATTAATGATTCAGTTTTTTTGTTGGAAACTATTCTAGCCGGTGGCGTTGACAATCTGGGAGAGCACTATTTTATGGCTGATACTTTTAGGAACGAGCTCGAGCAAGGGATCGATGAAACTTCGTGTATATTGGTTTACTAAATAGCTAGCTGACACCGTGCTTGAGGCGCTAGTTTTCTAGCACCTCGAGTGTTTTTTCAAAGTACAAGAAGGCCGCTCCAGATACAATTTTTCGTAGGTAAGTGCTCCCAATTCGACAGTTAAATCCTTAGAGTAACTATATGCTTATGGAAGAAATTTTGTAAGCGCCCCGTGGGTTCATAGGGCGCTTACAATTTATCATGGTTAGTGTATTGAACGACACTCGATGTTTCGTGAGTAACGCTATCGCAGCCATCAATTGGAATTCCTGCAAGAAAGCTATTGGTGGTTGAAGAACTGACACCATTCATCGCTAAGAGCGAATCCATCGGTTTCAAAACATGTCGAATCGACTTACCCGCACTATAATTTTGACATGATTTGGTGACGTTTTTATCAAAATACAAACCCAATAATGTGGGCTCTCCACCTTGCTTTGCAAAGTCGACATACTCGTTTTCTGAGCGTCAATATGTTGCTGAACACACTTTTCTAGAGTGTCATAAGACCTACGCCAATTTTGTTACCTTTGCAGGGTACAAGTTGTCTTTTTCTCGATAGAAGTAGTCGCTACAGTCATGTTTTAAACTGAGCTAGGAAGGTTTGGCCATAGCGTGGCATGATACTTGTTACATCCTAAAATAGAAATGAGTGCCAGACGATAAATAGGTAACTCGTAGAGAGCAGTAATACTATCGCACTCAAGGAGATTTTGATGAACGATTCCAGGCGCGATACCGCCATTGAATTGGAAAAATCTTGTGAGAATCGATTCTGCGCATAAAGGGAGCCCATCATCGTAAACGCACCAGCTAGTAGACAGATCAATGTTGGGTAGTCCATTGCCAATGTGACTCTGAGGTATGCGAATACGACTAGTAACAATACTAATTGAGTGCGCAACCACGACATTGATGTCCTTTGTGGCTGCAATCCTTTATCACGAGTCGTCATCAAACGGTTATCACTAATACAATAATAAATGCCAGCAACAGCATGGTACCGCTGATCACTTTTAAAAAGTGGGTGTATCTGAGGTCCGAACTATTTCTCATCGCTTTCTCGTTATCTGCCCAGCGGCGATAGGCAAATAAGGCCAATGTTCCTGAGAATAAACATAAGAATGATGATAATAATACGCGTACCAGCGAGTTCGCCAGATCCGGTGTGAGTTGATCCAATGCAATAGCACCAGCTAAGAGTGCAAGAGACGTTCGAATCCACGCTAGATAGGTACGCTCGTTAGCGAGAGAAAAACGGTAATCAGGGGCTTCTCCTTCTTCTCTCCATGACCGTGGTGCAGTTCTTATTCGTTTCTTAGTCATATTTACGTTAAACCAGTGATAGTCGGTAGTCAGCTAAAACATTCAAGTCTACGGGGGTGGGTTTACGGCTGTCTTTGCGCAGCAATCCGGTCTCTTTTAAACCTTTACAGTAACGGATAACGGTGGTGATATCCGTTCCGCTGTATTCCGCTATCTCTCGATACGTCCACGGATAGTCGGGGTGCATTTCAAAGAAGTAAGCGATAGTGTCAAGAATCCGTTTCCGGGCATTGAAACCGTTAAACTGCATCAACCTTTTTTCAGCTTCCCCAAGCTCGTAGCAGACTTCCTTCATTAGGTAACTAGCAAGATTAGGCGCTATCTCATCTAGAGATTTAAAATCGTTTACATTTATCTTTACTACGATGCTATTCAACATTGCTCTTGCTGTTGACGGGTAGTTTTGTCCTGTAAATAGTGAGCGGTAGCCAAAGTAACTACCAGGACCATAGATTCTAAGTAGAGATTCCTTCCCCCCTTCTGAGACTTGGTATAAACCAATTTGACCTTGTTTGACGTGGTAAAAAACCTTTGCAGACTCGCCATTACGGTAAATCACCTGTTTCCTCGAAAAACTAGATACTTCTACGTGCGATTCAAGTGAGTGCATCAGGTTAGAGATCATTAGAGCCAGCCATTTGTTTGATAACAGCTTCTAAGATACTTCATAAATCAGTGACTAAATATGACCATCGCCATAAAATATGCGAAAGAAAATTTTGATGCAGAATTCAGTGATCTGCACCAATCAGATTGATATTCAATTAAGCGATATTATGTTTTTTTACAGTTAACTGGGCTTAAATACTAAAGATCACCGAGCCTTCTCGTCCGTTTATAATCAACCTTAATGTCTTCGAAGATTGTTCTGGTTGAACTCTAAGAGCGTGGCCAGTATCAGGTGCTCCTCAGGTCCCCATGGTGCAAGAGGTTCTTTCACAAATACGGCAGTAAGCGATCTTTGGCTCATTCTTTTCAAGTTAAAACCAGCAATATAGAAAAAGATTCAATTTGATGATCAATTTGTTCAGAGTGTGGAAGTCGAACTAATTAAAAATGTCCCTTGGGGAGTTTGACGATTCAAATGAACCTCTTACACCATCCATTGTTGGTGCAGTTCGCACCAATAATGAGCGGTCAATAACAACGAATTCGCTCCAGATAAGTCTTTTCTTTTACTCTATTTTGATACTCTAGTGGTGTCACATTCACTAACTTTTTAAACTCTCTGAGAAAGTGAGATTGGTCGTTGAAACCAAGATCAATGGCAAGATCAGAAAAAATAAGATTATCAGTGTGATTAATACCATAAACTGCTGATTGACAACGAATTGCTCGACTGAATCCTTTGGGTGTCAATCCTATATCACTTTTGAATAACCGTTGCAGTGTTCGCGTTGTATAGCCAGAGAAACGTTCCAGATCTTGAACCTGAATATTTCCTCCATGCAGACAAATTTTTCTAATTATCTGGCTGGTCAGTTGAGAGGGTTCTCTTTTCTTTTTTCGTTTTAAAAACGCGTTCACGATATTCACTTTTTGTGAAAAACTATTAGACTCGACTATCTGCTCAATAAGCGGCATTGAATCTGCCATAACATCTTGAATATTATGCTCATATTCAATTAACTCTTCTGCTGAAACCGTCAAAAAATCAGGAATAAACCCTGGTACAAACCTAACCCCAAAGTAACGATGCCCAGGCTCAAAAAATACCGATCCAGCTTCTAATCTAGTCCCACATATCTGTCCGCTTGGTGAGTCTGCATCACAGTCAAATACCATATCTATACAACCGTCAGGGATTGCAATTGTAGGTTCGTATGAACGGCCTGCTTTAAAACTGTAAAAATGAGAGACTTCAGTATTTTCAGAGGGTAAATGAGTAAGGAACTGCTCCGAACTCAATACGAAAAATGGCTGCTTTGAGTGAATCCCCGAAATATTTGTTAGCAATGATGAGTCTGACATTTTCAATTCTCACTTTAATCCGATAAGTGAATAAAGCAAAGTGAATGCCAGTTTCTCTTTAAATACGTCAAGTAACCGATGTCGCAAAAATCCAATACAGGTTGGAGGGTTCTAAATAGTATCGAAAGCAATTACTCATATCTTAAGTTAAACGATGCCTAGCAACACCGGCTAAGAGTGGATTGAGTACTGCATAAAACCCGAAACTATATGGATATAGGTGACGATATGTCAGACAACACTAAGATAGATTTTATATACCTTTCTGAACAGGACATGATTAAAGCCGGCGTGACCGATATGCCAAATTGTGTCGATACGATGGAAGAGATGTTTGCGCTGCTTCATCAAGGTGACTACCGAATGGCTGGTGCCAACAATGACTCTCATGGAGCAATGGTGACGTTTCCAGATGAATCCCCTTTTCCTGACATGCCTAAGCCAACCGCTGACCGCCGTTTGATGGCTATGCCAGCTTATCTTGGTGGCGACTTTAAGACCTGTGGTGTCAAATGGTACGGGTCCAATATTGCCAACAGAGAAAAAGGGCTTCCTCGATCTATCTTGATGTTTATTCTCAATGATATTGAAACAAGTGCGCCATTAGCTTACATGTCGGCAAACTTGTTGTCCGCTTATCGTACAGGTGCTGTACCAGGGGTAGGGGCCCGCTATTTAGCTCGTAAAGACGCTAAGGTCATTGGTTTGCTTGGGCCAGGTGTTATGGGAAAAACGACCGTCGCTGCTTTCGTCGCTGCTTGCCCAGACGTTAATACAATTAAAATTAAGGGACGAGGCAAAAATAGCTTAGACAGTTTTATCACTTGGCTTGCCGTTACTTATCCTCAAATAACGGACGTACAGATAGTCGATACCATTGAAGAAATCGTTCGCGGCTCTGATCTTATTACTTATTGTAATTCAGGTGAAACTGGAGACCCATCTACCTATCCAGAGGTTAAGCGTGAGTGGGTAAAACCAGGTGCATTCTTAGCTATGCCGGCAAGCGTTCGACTTGATGCGGGGATGGAAAGGTCAGATGTTCGTAAAGTGCTTGATAACACAGGTCTGTACGAAGCTTGGTATGAAGAAGTGCCAAAACCGACACATAATATAATTCCACTAGCAGGGATGCGCTTTATGGACATGATTGATGAGGGAACTTTGACGCCTGACGAGCTTGAAGATCTGGGAGAAATTGTTGCAGGCGAAGCGCTCGGCCGTAAAAGTGACGAGGAAATCATCATTATGTCGGTGGGTGGAATGCCAGTGGAAGATGTTGCTTGGGCAACCAAGATTTATCGTAACGCTGTCGAAAAAGGAATCGGCGTTTCACTGAACCTCTGGAATGAACCAGTACTTAAATAGTCTGAATATAGCTCCTGATAAAGGGAGCCATGCCGCCAAATCTGTAACGAAGGTTTATGGAAGGTTCGGTGCTCGTCTAAGTCACCACTAATACCCATCTGCATACCTAAACAGATTTGATCCTCTCTGAACTTATTTTAACAAGGTTACGCATTATGCAACGTATCAATTATTCATCAGGAACGTCACTCGAAGAAAGCGCAGGTTATTCACGTATGGTCAAAATAGGCAATCAAATCCATATTTGTGGCACTACTGCAGTTCAACCTGACGGCTCTGTTTACGGCACTACTGCTTACGAACAGACCCAATACATTTTCGGTAAGTTTATTGAACTCCTTGCTCGCGCAGAGGCAGAGGCCAAAGATGTTTACAAGGTTAAGGCTTATGTCACCGATATGGGCTTGGCTAATGAAGTCGGTATGGCATACAGCGAATCTTTCAAAGAATTCCGTCCACTGTTCACCATGGTTGAAACACCTAAGCTGAATCGCCCAAGTCAGTTGGTTGAGATTGAGCTTGAAGCGATGGTTGGGTGTGAAGTTTTAATCTGATAATGACAGGGGGGACGAATGCCTCTGTGTATTGGCAAGGAGTTAAGTATGTTGAAAAGGTTACATGAAGGCTGTCTTGCTGCGGAGCTTGTGACTATCACCTTTGAAGGTAAGCAGTTACTGGTTCCGGTCGGTGAAACTGTTTTAGCCTCAGTGATGGTGGCGGGGGCGGGGTATAATCGAACCTCGCCAATAAGCGGAGTTAAACGAGCTGGGTATTGTCAGATGGGTGTTTGCTTTGAGTGCCTTATGGAGATCGATGGCGTCCCAAATCAACAGGCTTGTGCCATTCAGGTGAGCGATGGAATGGTAGTCAATCGCCAGGATGGAAAGAAGGTGCTAGCCAATGGGTAATCAATACGATCTTATTATTATTGGTGCAGGCCCAGGTGGACTTGCCGCGGCCGTCACCGCCGAAGGTCTTGGGCTTAAGACTTTAGTGGTTGATGAGCAGCCTGAGCCAGGAGGGCAGATCTATCGCTCAATGGAACGCAGTCGCTCTGAAAATGTCGATGTGCTCGGCAAGGATTACTTCGCTGGCAAACCGTTAGTTGAGGCCTTTAGAGCCTCCAGTGCTACCTATATACCGAATACGACGGTTATAAATATCGCCAACAATTTCGATGTTGACCTGCTATCTGGCGGGGAAACACAACGGGTACGCGGACGCCGTGTGCTGCTTAGTATCGGTGCTACAGAGCGACCAGTTCCAATGAAAAAATGGACATTACCCGGAGTGATGGGGGCGGCGGCGGCTGATATTTTATTCAAATCTGCCGATATGGTTCCGGATGAGCCCGTCGTAATCGCGGGCAGCGGACCCCTGTTGCTGCTAGCTGCCTGTCACCTGGTGGACAATGGCGTTGAAATTGCGGCTATGGTTGAAACGGCCAGTTTTAAAGATTACATCAAGGCGGCTCCCTACCTGCCAGGAGCTCTACTCCGGTGTAGTTATCTGTTGAAAGGTCTACAGATGCGATGGAAGGTTAAACGTGCTGGTGTACCGCTCTACATGGGGTGTCGCGATCTCGAGGTTATTGGTGGAGAGCGAGCAGAAGGGTTGCGCTTTTCTTATCGTGGCAGACAGAAGGATATCGATGCCAAAACCGTTTTACTGCACGAAGGGGTTGTCCCGAATTTACGTTTGAGCGAATCATTAAACTGTGAGCATGAATGGTATGAGCCGCAACGATACTGGAAACCGGTGCTTGATATTTGGGGACAGACTAGCGTAAAAGGCGTGTCGATTGCTGGCGATTCAGCCGGTATTGGTGGAGGTCCAATGGCGACAGTTAGGGGGCATTTAGCCGCTATTGATAGTGCTTATAAGCTCCAGATAATAAGTGAATCAGAACGTGACCGCCTTGCAGAACAACACAAAAGATACCTCAACAAGGAAAAAGCTATTCGCCCCTTTCTTGACCATATTTTCCCACCGAGCCGACAGACTTTAGTACCAGCAGGCGACAATATCATAGTCTGCCGCTGTGAAGAAATTACCTCAGGTCAGATTCGAGAAGCTATCGCCCAGGGGGCACGTCACCCTACGCAGATCAAAGGCAGAACACGGGCCGGGATGGGGCCGTGTCAGGGGCGTATGTGTGCAGCAACGATCTCAGAAATAATTGCGGATAGTTGCTCAATCGATATCGTTGATGTCGGGTCGTTGCGAGTTCGAACACCATTGAAGCCTTTGAGCATTGAGCAGTTTGCCAATATGCGCTTTGGGAGCAACGGTGGTAACAAGGACTGAAGCGGCCTTGACTAACAGAAGTTAGCACTGGTCGCTTGGAATTCGCGGGAGTCGGCTAGGATTTACCGCACCATTGCAGAAGAGAGAAATAATGAAGAGAAGTGCAGATGTTATCATCATAGGTGGCGGAATTATCGGTTGCTCCACCGCTTACTACCTAGCAAAAAAAGGCAAGTCGGTCATCGTTCTGGAAAAGAGTAAGGTGATTGGCTACGGCGGCTCCAGTCGTAACGGTGGCGGGGTACGTCAGTCGGGGCGCGACAAGCGCGAACTCCCACTGGCCATGTATGGTGTGCAAAACCTCTGGCCGCACCTCTCTGAAGAGCTGGGAACTAACGTCGAGTATTACCAGCACGGCAATCTGCGTTTAGGTAAAACCGATGAGCACTTAGATATTCTAAGAGGCTTGACCGCTACTGCTGTGGACCAAGGGCTCGATGTAAAGATGATCAGCGGTGAAGAGGTGAGAGAAATCTGCCCGCATCTATCTGATGAAGTGATCGGTGCAAGTTGGTGTCCAAGTGATGGTCACGCTAACCCGCTGCAGACAACGCTGGCATACCATAATGGCGCACGCCAACTGGGTGTTCGGTTTTTGACAGGGCAGCATGTACTGTCATTGAAAATGGTGGCAGGCGTGTTACGTAAGGTTATGACGACAGATGGCGAGTTTGAGGCGGACAGAATAATTTTGGCGGCAGGTCTTGAAAGCCGAGCTATCTCTCAGAGTGTTGGTGTCGATGTTCCAATGAAACCAGTTGCTCTTGATACACTTATAACCGATGCACAACCTCCGATGTTTTATCAAATGCTAGGCACTGCCATGGCAGATTTTTATGGACATCAGACCGCGCACGGATCGTTTGTGTTCGGTGGTGGATCCCCTTTGAACTCAGAGCTGATAAGCGGCGCTTCAGACCATACCCCAATAGAAGCCACGGCGGACACATGTCGTGGCATCCTTGGCTACATCCCTGCTTTGAAACACGCCAAGGTCGTGCGGAGTTGGGTGGGTATCATTGATTGGTGCGAGGACAAGGTCCCCGTTCTCAGTAAGGTTGAGGATGTTCCGGGCTTGATTTTAGGCTGTGGGCTTTCTGGTCACGGCTTTGGCATAGCGCCTGCCGTCGGTACCGTTTTGGCAGAGCTTGCCTGCGACGAAATGCCTTCTATCAATATCAGCGAGCTAGGGTACGAGCGTTTTTCCCATCGAGCATAGAATTTTATAATTCAAAGTGTCATCAGTTGAATGAGTTATAAAGCATGTCGCGAAAATACAATACAGGAGCGATGGCAGTTAATAGTATTAATATTATCCCGTTATCTAGCAAGGCTGGAGCATGGAAATAGTCCAGCTTGATGACGATTAACTTAATCTGGGTACAGGCTGAATGAACGGTAAGGTGAGTGTTTAGATTGAGCCTCAGTAAATGTACAAGGAGAGACAATAATGAGTACTAACCTCAAAAAGACCCTTGGTTTTTGGTCGTGCTTCGCGGTTGCGGTTGGCTGTGTCGTTGCATCAAGTACGCTAGTGTCATTAGGTCAAGGGATGGGCATCGCAGGTGGTGGTTTTGTCATCGCAATGATTACGGCTTGGTTGCTGCAACATTTTTCAGCACAGAGTTATGCAGAGCTTGCGTGCATGATGCCGGCATCAGGTGGAATTCGTACTTACACGCGTGTGGCAATGGGGGCTTTTCCTGCGGTAGTTGCTACGTTACTAGGCTATTTAGTGCCTAACTTGCTAGCTGCACCTGCTGAGTTGACGGTTGCAGGCTCCGTATTAACAGAAACCTTTTTCCCTAGTTTATCACCCGTCTTACTCGGGGGGCTTATTCTAGGTTTTCTAATGGTGATGAACATTGTTGGGGTCGATATATTTGCGAAACTGCAAATTGTCTTTACGTTAACCATGATTATCTCCATTGCGTTATTAGGGATTATTGGGTTGACCGGAATTGGTGCTCTCCCGGCACCAGAAATGGCTGACATTCCTTTTAATGCAATGGGGTCGGGCGTGTTCAGCCTCACTGCATTGGCTATTTGGTTATACATTGGTATTGAGTTTGTTACCCCTATGGCTCAAGAAACCAAGAAAGCTGAAAAAAACATCCCACGAGCGATGATCGCCGGCCTAGTTGTTATTTTTGGCGTGAATTTGGTTTATGGCTTTGCGTTATTAAAATATGTTCCCGCTGAGCAACTTATCACTTCTAATCATCCTCATGTGGATATGGCACTCGCGATGCTCGGTAAACCGGGCATGATCTGGATATCGATTGTTTCAATCTTTGCCAGCGCCAGTACGATCAATACTGTTATAGCAGTGGTTCCACGTATGCTCTATGGAATGGCTTTGAGTCATGAGCTACCTAAAGTCTTTCGAAAAATTCATCCAAGATTCCGAACGCCTTGGGTGGGTATCTTGTTTATGTCCGGTGGTATCGCGGCATTTTTCTTTGGTGGCATTGTCAACTCTCCCGATCTGATTGTGTACATCTTGGCAGCATGTTGTGCATGGTTATTCTGTTACATCATCGCGCACATCAACGTCATCATATTAAGGTTTCGTTATCCGAACGTGCGACGTCCATATAAGACACGTTTTTACCCCGTGCCGCAGATTATTGGTTCACTTGGTATCGGTTATGCCATTTTAAATATCGCCCCCGCTCCTGAGATGGCAGAAGCTATCTACAATCTTGTCGGTGTAATGGTCGCACTGTCTATGGTATATGCAGTCGTTTGGTTGAAGTTTGTGGTTAAACAGCCGCTTTTCAAGCCACTAGGGATCAAAGAAGCTCAGGCTGAGTGGAAAAGGGTTCATGAAGATTTAGTGCCAGCAGGCATACAAGCCACATTTTGTATAGAACCCAAACCCCAACATTAATATTGCATATTCACTGATATTTTAAAAAAGGATGACATTATGTTTCTAGTTAAAGCGATTATCCGTCCAGAAAAAATTGCTGACGTGACAGACGCACTTTCCCAAGTAGATATTCAAGCGCTTACTAAGGTGCCGGTAATTGGTCGAGGTCGACAAAGCGGACTTAAGGTTGGAGACATCAGCTATAAAGAACTTCCGAAAGAGATGATTTTAACGGTTGTCGAGGACTACATGAAAGATGATGCCGTTCAGACGATTATTAACGCCGCTCGCACAGGCGATGGTAATCGGGGAGATGGTCGTGTGTTTGTCATTCCAGTGACGGAGTCCTATAACATCCGCACTGGAGAGCAAGATGATGAATAGCCAATAATACCAACCTACATAATCCAGATTGGTATAAGAAAAGGAAGGCTTAATGAGAGCAAAAAACAATGCCTTTAAAGTGGCGAAATCGGCACTATATAATAATGCGTTGGCATTCTCCCCGTATTGGGGAGGAGCGGAACAATCAGATGAAGGTAGCGTGCATTTTAGCAACCTGCCAGAAGGATTAGGCAGCTTACAAATTGACCTAGACTTTAAGGCTCGCTGGATGGGCGGGACGTGCTCTATGAACATCGTCTTCTCTCGTCAAGTCGACCAAGCAGGAAGTGGTCGTTTGAAATTTAAGGGAAGCCGAAACGGGCAGTTCACTGGAAAAACACAAGGTGTATTCTGTGCTGATCTGTTGACCGCATTGGATGCAGATACTGAACTTAAACAGACGTTGCGTTCTATCGACCTAGAATCACTCACAATCTATATCGAAAATGGTTGTGTTAAAACGACGCTGACACCCTATGGAGGTGGAATGGTCTATCTCATCATTCCCCCAATGCGAACCCCCATACCGCTGCCACCGGAGCAGGTCGCGCCCATCGCTCAGGTGTTGAAAAAAATCAGTTCCTACATGGAGTAAATGTGTACCTTACTATTGAGTTAAGCTTTAAAAGAAGCTTTTGCTAAGTCCCATTTTGTGAGTGAGCCATAAAACCCGCATCTAATCACCTCGCTTCTAGCCAACACCACGAACAGAGTTATCGACGTTCTTTCTAAAATGGCGTGAACTCCAAACAGCAACAAGTCTGGGTCAAAACCTAGAACGTGATAGAGTCTAGCCCGCCAGGCAAAGCGATAAAATATACGTTTGGTCACTGGCCAAAGCGGATTTGTTGTATTGTCGATCGTTATCTATCGACAATATTCGTACTGAACGGGTCATTAACCTGTAGGCTCTTGGCAGAAAAAACGAGTTATTCTCGACCACTCCAAATGTCGATAAAGTGAACGCGATGATCGACAGCATTGTCGAAACCTTCAAAGCCAACCCTTATCCCTATGACAACATACTTTAGTGCATTGTTTTAGGGCAGTGTGCACCATAACATTGGCATTATTGTGATAATAACCACTTAAAATATAATGGCATACAAATTTAACCTTAATAAACAAAGAGTTAATTATTTTTGTTGCGTTGGCACGTTCGTTGCAGTTCTTTGATTAGATGTTTCATTTGTTTCATAAAAATCATAAGGGAATGCTGTATGAATATGTTTAAAGTGATATTAAACACCGTGTTATCCGCATCATTATTGCTCACCGCGCACACTGTTAGCGCAACGCAACTTGAGTCTATTAAACAAAGTGGCGTGCTTAAAGTCGCCGTACCACAAGACTTTCCTCCTTTTGGTTCTGTCGATATCAACCTAAACCCACAGGGTTATGACATCGATATGGCTGAATATCTGGCTAGGAAACTAGATGTAAAGCTAGAGCTAGTGCCAGTCACAAGTGCCAACCGAATCCCGTATCTTCAGACCCGTAAGGTTGACTTGGTGATCTCTAGTCTTGGTAAAAACCCTGAGCGTGAAAGAGCCATTGATTTTAGCAACGCCTATGCTCCGTTCTTTCTCGGTGTATTTGGTAATGATGCTGAAGATGTGACATCACCAGAAGCGCTTGCGGGTAAAACAGTCGGTGTTACACGTGGTTCAGTTGAAGATATTGAACTTAGCAAGCTTGTACCGAGCGACACAACGCTCAATCGTTATGAAGATAACAACGCAACTTTATCGGCTTACCTATCTGGTCAAGTTGGCCTTATTGCAACAGGCAACCTAGTGGTCACAGAGATCGCAAACCGCAACCCAGCAAGAGCGCCTCAGGTTAAGTTCATGCTGAAAGATTCGCCTTGTTACATCGGCGTTAAAAAAGGCGACACCGCTTTACTTAACGAAATCAATACATTGATCCTGCAAGCTAAGGACGAAGGTGAACTTGAAAGCATTTCTCAGAAATGGTTAAAAGCACCGTTTCCTGCTGGTTTAGGCGCGTAAGTTAGGATTTATCTATGAGCTACCACCTCGATCTTCCAGGCCTGGCGCCTTATATTCCTCAACTATTAACTGGAGCCTGGACAACAATACAACTGACGGTGATATCAACACTTGGTGGATTGATCCTAGGCACGCTTTGCGCGGCAGGGCGCACACATAGACAGCGTTGGTTGCGTTGGTTGTGTGCAAGTTATGTAGAGGTGATTCGGAATACCCCTTTCATCGTGCAGTTATTTTTTATCTTTTTCGGGCTACCTGCCATTGGATTAAAGCTAACAGCATGGCAAGCGGGCAGTATTGCGATGGTGATTAATCTGGGCGCGTACAGCGCCGAGATTATTCGCGCTGGCATTGATGCTGCACCAAAAGGGCAGTGGGAAGCAGGTAAAGTACTTGGGTTGACGACGCGCCAAACCTTTATGCATGTCATTCTTCCTCCTGCCTATCAGCGAGTCTATCCGGCACTAACCAGCCAATGCATTATCGTTATGCTTGGATCTGCGGTGGTATCTCAGATCTCGGTAGAAGAGCTGACGTTTGCGGCCAACTTTGCTCAATCTCGTAGCTTTTTGAGCTTTGAAGCTTATTTAGTCACAGCCATTATCTATCTCGTGCTATCCATGCTGATGCGTCAAACCTTCGCCATGGTTAAGCAGTATAGTTTTAAAAACCCATCGTTATAGGAGAATCAGAATATGATGCAGTTTTCTGATTGGGATATCTTACGAAACCTCCTGATGGCGGCAAGATGGACGGTGCTACTCTCCATCGTGGCGTTTATTGGTGGCGGTTTATTGGGGTTACTGTTGACGTTTTTACGCAGTACTAAGAATGTCGCATTTACCCGTGTTATCCAGGTGTACGTGGAGATATTTCAAGGCACGCCATTGCTCATGCAGCTCTTTCTCACTTTCTTTGGTTTATCGCTCATCGGCATAGAAGTGAGCGCTTGGTCTGCGGCCATCATCTCGCTAACGCTATTTAGTAGCGCTTTCTTTCATGATATTTGGCGTGGCTGTATTGAAGCGCTGCCGAAAGGGCAATGGGAAGCCTGCCGAACCTTGGGTTTCACTTATTTCCAGAGCATGCGCACTATCATTGCACCACAAGCAATGCGTATGGCGATTGCCCCGACCGTTGGTTTTTCAGTGCAGATCGTAAAGGGCACGGCGCTGGCTTCTATCATTGGTTTTGTTGAACTGACTAAAGCCGGCACCATGTTAAACAACGCCACCTTCCAACCGTTCAAAGTATTTGCCTTTGTGGCATTGTTATATTTTGTCATTTGCTTCCCTTTGTCGTTACTGGCTCGTTATTTGGAGAATAAAAATCATGTCACTCGTTAGCGTTGAACAAGTCCATAAATACTATGGCGAGAACCACGTACTCAAGGGTGTGGATCTGAAAGTTAAAGCGGGTGAAGTGATCTCAATCATTGGTCGTAGCGGCTCCGGAAAAAGTACCCTACTGCGCTGCATGAATGGCTTAGAAACGTACGAAGAAGGCGTGATTATTGTCGATAACCAATCGGTAGAGAATGATGATTACAAGCTAAGATTACTGAGTCGCAGCGTAGGTATGGTGTTTCAAAGTTTTAATCTTTTCCCGCATAAAACCGTAGGCGAAAATGTCATGTTAGCACCCAAGTTGGTGCTCAAGAAAACGGCGCAAGAGTGCGAGGCACTCGCGAGAGATTTGCTTGAAAAAGTGGGCCTAGCAGACAAGTTTGATGCTTATCCGAATAATCTTTCTGGCGGGCAACAACAGCGCGTAGCGATTGCTCGCTCTCTGGCTATGTCGCCTAAGGTATTGCTTTGTGATGAGATCACCTCAGCGCTCGATCCTGAGTTAGTTGGCGAGGTGCTCAAGGTGTTAGAGCACCTTAAAGAAGAGGGCATGACGTTGATATTGGTCACTCATGAAATGAATTTTGCCCGCGATGTTGGCGACAAAGTGGTGTTCATGAATCAAGGCAAGGTGTGGGAAACGGGCTGTAGCAATGAGGTGTTCGCGAATCCGCAGACACCAGAGCTGCAAAGCTTTTTATCAGCGGTGCGTTAATGATTCGCGACGCGTTGTCATCCTAATAACCACGACTAGATAATAGAACCAACACAGCTATCTCAATATCGATAAAGGAACAAGCATGAGTCCCAGCAGTAACCCCTTAAGCGAACGAATTACTCGACATTATTCTGAGTTATCGCCAAGTAATCGTCGTCTTGCGGATTACTTGCAGATTAATCCAGAGCAGATTCTGATTATGTCGACCCATGAGATTGCTGAGGCATGTGATGTGTCCAAAACCAGTGTTAGCCGTTTTATTCGTAAATTGGGCTATGAGGATCACCTAGCGCTGCGCAATGAGTTATTGGTTGAGAGAGATAAAGGCACACCGGTTATTATCGCTCCAGTAGAAATGCAGGAGTTTCACCAAGAGCTAGGGGCATTAGAGCAGCTATGGGCGCAATTGAGTCAAAGTGACCTGACGGACATTATTGCGGCGTTGAGTAACGCGAAACGGATAAAGATTATTGGCTATCGAAATAGCTACCCGTTAGCGATGCACTTTCGTCAGCAGCTAGTGCAGTGTCGCACCAATGTGGATCTGTTGCCGCTTCCTGGTCAAACCATCGGTGAGGATTTAGCCGCCGTGACGCAAGATGATTTTGTCATTGTGATTGGCATCCGCAGACGGCCACAATTCTTTGCCAAGATGATTGAGCAGTTACGCGCTCATAATGTGTTGCTGATCACTGACCAGTCGGGCCAAAAGTACACCCAGGATGTGACGCATTACTTTATCTGTCATATGAACAATCAAGCGCCGCTTGATAGCTACGCCGTGCCGATGAGTTTGATCTCGCATCTGGTGAATAAAACCTATCTACAACTTGGCGCAGATGCGGTTCAGACCAGCGGTAAAGTCTCGGCAAATTACACTCGTTTAGACGAGCTGGAATGAGTTAACATTGTCGCTAATCTTCTAATTTAAAAAGAAATTTATAATGAATATAGTCAATAAACTAAAAAAAGAGTGGTTCTTGGTGGGCATGGTCATCGCGATTGCCCTCGCTATCGTTACCCCTGAAGTTGGTAAGAGTAATGGCCTCATCCATCTTGATAAACTGACTGGGATTGGTGTGGCTATCGTATTTTTCTTGCACGGCCTTGGGCTTGCGCCAAGTGCGATTAAAAAAGGCTTTAGTAACTGGCGTCTGCACCTGTTTATCCAATGTGCCACGTTCGTTTTTTATCCACTGTTATGGGTGATCTTTGGCAACGCCTTTTTAAGCTACATGCCAGCGGCATTAGCGTTTGGGTTTTGCTATCTGTTTGTGTTGCCAAGTACCGTTTCTTCATCGGTAGCGATGACCAGTATTGGCAAGGGCAACGTACCTGGTGCCATCTTCAATGCTTCACTATCAAGCATTCTAGGTGTCCTTATTACGCCGTTTTTGATTCAGCTATTTATGGGCTTGGAAGGCGCAGAACTCAATCTGGCCGATTCGATCATCTCTATTGCTAAGTTGTTATTGGTCCCAATGATTGCAGGGCAACTGATGCGTCCTTTGCTGCTTAAATTCGTCGAAAAGCATAAAAATATCGTTAATAAAGTAGATAAATACGTCATCTTGTTGATCGTATATAACGCCTTTTGTGACTCGGTGGCTAATGGCATCTGGCACACATTCTCAATCGGTATGCTATTGACGACGATTGCCGTTTGTTTTGCGGTACTTATGGTCATGATTCACACTTTTCAGTGGGCAGCGCGCCGTAGTCGTTTTTCTCATGAGGATGAAGTCGCGGCTGTGTTTTGCGGAACAAAGAAAACCTTGGCCGCTGGTGTTCCTATGGCTGCGGTTATCTTTGGCTCTGATCCGCAGCTGGGGATGATTTTATTGCCAATCATGCTGTATCACCCGATCCAGATTTTCTATTGCGCGATTATGGCTAACCGCTACGCCAAGAATCATCAAGAACAGATTGATAACCACCACGCTCAGGCTGCAACTAAGTAAGGATTAGGGATCACGGATGACCACACAAACAACGCGAGAGCCCTTGGTTTATTGCACGCAGGGCCCGAATTCGCTAGCGCCAACTCGAGGCGGAAAACTCGATAACCTAACCTTTGTATTTAAAGACTTGTTCGATGTCGAGGGTTTTGTGACTGGCGCAGGCAACCCGACATGGCTGTCTACGCACTCGTCAGCAGTCGCAACATCACCATTAATTGAGCGTTTGTTACATCATGGCGCACAATGCATTGGGCGTGTCCAAACCGATGAGCTGGCTTACAGCCTAAACGGTGCCAATATCCACTATGGCACGCCGGTAAACCCGGTCGCGCCGCTGTGTATACCAGGGGGGTCATCGAGCGGGAGTGCTGTCGCAGTGGCAAATCACGAGGCTGATTTTTCCATCGGTACCGATACTGGCGGTTCAGTGCGCGTACCGGCGAGCTATTGTAGCTTATATGGCTTAAGGCCGACATTGGGCAAGCTTAGCTTGCAACACTGCTTTGAGTTATCGGCTAGCTTTGATACAGCCGGTATTTTTACCCGCGACCTAGCCGTGATGAGCGATGTGTATCAAGCGCTACATTCGGATGACTTAACCAAAGGTTCGGGCGCAAGTAGCCCTGTTACGTTGAGTGAAAGACCAGTCGCTAGAATTGGTATTGATCAAGACCTTGCTGCGCTGCTTGGGCAGGCGCGAGCACAAACACTGCAAGAGTGGAGCGCTCGATTAACAGTTCCAATCAAAATGAATCGATTTCTTGCCGATATGAAGCTTGATTTGGCCTCACTAAGCTTGCTGTTTCGAACCATCCAGGGCTATGAGATCATTAGAAATCATGGTGATTGGCTTGCCCAACACTGCGACAGTGTCGATCCGAGCATCATGCAACGCGTGATGTGGGCAAGACAGATCACTGAGCAACAATATCAGGCTGCAAAAGCTCAGCAGGCCGATTTTACACAAGCCTTAATCAATGAAATGACGGTATCCGGAGCAATCTGGGTGCTGCCTACTACACCGTCCTCGCCTCCAAAGCTGGACATTGATGGCGAGGATTTGGCGCAGTACCGTACCGAGCTCATGGGATTAACGGCGATAGCCGGTTTGGCGGGCTTGCCGCAATTACATATACCGACAGAGCAATCTGAGCATGGCCCGTTTGGCATCTCATTGATTGGTTTGCCTCATAGCGAACAAACCTTGATCAACTTTGCTCAGCATCTCGAAAAGCACACGGAAAATAACCAAGAAGCAAACCCAGAGACCAAAAATAAGCCACTGGTTAAGGAGGCGCTATGATGAGATTTCAAACGGCATTCACCGCGCCGCATGCTAAAGCCGCACAAGCCGGCCAAGCCATCTTAGATGCGGGCGGCACCGCAAGTGAAGCCATGGTGGCTGCCGCCGCTATGGTGTCAGTACAATACCCTCATATGAACAGCATTGGTGGCGATGGGTTTTGGTTGATATGTCGCCAAGGTGAGCTGCCGATAGCAATTGATGCGTGTGGCGCTGCTGGCTCAAGTGTTAACGTCGCCGATTATCAATCTCGATATTCTGAGCTGCCAGAGTCGGGCGGCGAGTCGGCATTAACGATGGCAGGAACCATTTCTGGTTGGGATAAAGCCCTGCAGCTTGACGGTGGAAAACACTCGTTACTGCAAATACTCCAGCCAGCCATCGACGCGGCTGCAAACGGTATTGAAGTAACGCAAAGTCTGGTGGATGCCAGTGTTAAGACACTGGATCGACTAGGGCACAACCCTTGGTTTAGCGAGTTATACCTCAAGCAAGGTCTGCCACTAGAAAAAGGCGATACCGTCTACAATCATCAACTGGCACAGACATTTAAACAGCTTGCAGATAACGGCCTTGCAGATTTTTATCGCGGTGATCTCGCGGCGAGCTTGGCCACCGATCTTGCATCGCTGGGCAGTCCATTAAACCTGGGTGATTTTCACACTCATGAAGCGAAAGTGATGCCAGCGTTAACCGTTAAAACGTCTAAAGGGCAACTTTATAACTTTGGTGCTCCCACACAAGGCGTTGCTTCACTGCTGATTCTAGGCATTTACGATCGACTAGTGAGTAAAGCAAACGATGAGATTGACCATATTCATCTGTTGGTCGAAGCCACCAAACAAGCCTTTATTTTGCGCGATCGGATCGTGACCGATGAGGCGTGTTTAGCGCAGCCGTTGCAATCGCTATTAACTGAGGAAGAGATTGACCGTTGCGTATCGAATATCTCCATGCAGCATTCGCTACCCTGGCCGCATTTAGCTCAACCCGGTGATACAGTTTGGATGGGAGCCACCGACCAATACGGCACCATGGTGAGCTTTATCCAAAGTATTTACTGGGAGTTTGGTAGTGGCGTCGTGCTGCCCAATAGCGGTGTATTGTGGAATATCCGTAGTAAGAGCTTTTCACTTGATGCCGACCATCACAACGTCCTTGCGCCTAGCAAAAAGCCCTTTCATACCTTAAACCCGGCTTATGCTGAGTTAAATGATGGGCGCCGCATGGTTTATGGAACGATGGGCGGTGAGGGCCAACCACAAACACAAGCTTGCCTGTTTAGTCGCTACGTCTATCAAGGACAAAGCCTTTCTGAATCGGTTGCTCTGCCGCGTTGGTTACTTGGCCGCACGTGGGGGAGTTCGACGACCAACCTGCGCTTAGAGCAAGCGTTGCATCAGCAATACGGAAATGAATTACAACAGCGCGGTCATGATGTGACCTCGGTGAACGATCTTAATGAATTAATGGGGCATGCGGGCGCAATTGTGGTTGATTCACAAGGGCAGTCCAGTGCCACTAGCGATCCTCGTAGCGATGGAACCTATTTACTTGGAGAAATACATGAATACTAAAACTGTTTTTGAAACCCTAAACCCGCCGCAGCGTTTGTTAATGGGCCCTGGCCCGATCAATGCTTACCCGCGCGTGCATCAAGCCTTGTCTGCAGCGCTTATTGGCCAATACGACCCTGTGATGACGGGTTATATGAATCAGGTTCAGCAGCTCTATCGCGGCGTTTTTGAGACGCAGAATCAACAAACATTCTTGGTCGATGGCACGGCTCGCTCGGGTATTGAAGCGGTGTTGGTATCGGTGCTTCAGCCAGGTGATAAGGTGTTAATCCCAGTCATTGGTCGCTTTGGACACCTGTTGTGTGAGATTGCTGAGCGCGTGGGCGCGACGGTAAAAACCATCGATATCGAATGGGGTGAGGTGTGCCAGCCTGAGCAAATTGAACAGGCGATTAAGTCGTTTCAACCTAAGTTGGTAGCGACGGTGCAAGGCGATACTTCAACCACCATGAACCAGCCGCTTAAAGAGATTGGTGAGGTTTGTAAGCAACATGGGGTGTTATTTTACTGCGATGCGACGGCATCGATTGCGGGTAATGAATTGAAGGTCGATGAGTGGCACCTAGATGCGGTATCGGCAGGTCTACAAAAGTGTTTAGGCGGCCCATCTGGCAGTGCCCCGGTAACCCTAAGCGATCGTTGTGCTGAGGTCATCAATCGCCGTAAACATATCGAAGCAGGCATTCGCGCCGACCACCACGTCGCGGGTGAAGATGCCATGATTCAGTCGAATTACTTTGATCTCGCGATGATCATGGATTATTGGGGGCCGGAGCGACTCAACCACCACACAGAAGCGACAAGCATGCTGTACGCGGCGCGCGAGTGTGGTCGCTTGTTCTTAGAGGAGGGCGCGGATACGGTAGTCGCACGCCATAAACAAGCGGGCGATGCGATGGCGTCGGGCCTGCGAGCAATGGGACTTGAGTTATTTGGTAATCCACAGTTTAAAATGAACAATGTTGTCGGCGTTTACATCCCGCAAGGTGTGGATGGAGAGCAGGTTCGTCAAGAATTGTTGCACTGCTTTGGTATTGAAATCGGTACGTCATTTGGGCCTTTGCATGGAAAAATCTGGCGTATCGGCACGATGGGCTTCAATGCAAGACAGGAATGTGTATTAACCACGCTAGCTGCTCTTGAATCTGTGCTCCTTAAGCACAAAGTCAAGGTGTCAGCAGGTCAAGCGGTGGTTGCCGCGATGAGTTATTATCACGCTTAAAGTCGTGAGAAAAGGGATGTTAATGAATCAGCACACAGCAGCCAGTAAGGTATTTGAACAAGCGAATAAATTAGCGGGCTTTAGCGCCATGAAAAATGGCTTAACGCGTGCATATTTAACCGAGCAACACCAACAGGCCCATCAGCAACTCGCACAATGGATGAAGGAGGCAGGGCTAGAAATCTGGCAAGACAGTGTGGGCAACCAATGGGGACGTAAGGTCTCGGCAAACCCTACTCAACCGACATTAATCATTGGCTCGCACAGCGATACCGTCGTTAATGCAGGCAAATATGATGGCAATTTGGGAATATTGCTGGGCATTGAAGCGCTCAACCAACTGGCAGGATATGTGCTTCCATATCACGTCGATATCGTGGCATTTGCCGACGAAGAAGGCGTGCGATTTGATACGACATTGATTGGATCAAGCGCGGTTGCAGGCTGTTTTTCTCCTGCGTGGTTGGATATTAAAGATGCCGACAATATCTCTATGGGTGAGGCGATGCTAAGTTTTGGTCTATCGCCAGAAAATGCTGGCACGGACAGTCGTTCACCGCAAGAGACTTTAGCTTACCTTGAGGTGCATATTGAGCAAGGCCCAGTATTAGAAAACCAAGACCGCGCGGTGGGTGTGGTCACGGGTATTGCCGGCGCTAAGCGTTACCTGTTCGACGTCTATGGTATGGCAGGTCACGCTGGCACGGTACCGCACGAGCTTCGCAATGACGCATTATGCGGGGCAGCAGAGATGATTACTGCGATAGAACAATTTGGATGCCAACACGATGTTGTCGCCACTGTGGGCAAGTGTGATGTCAAACCGAGCGCGGTCAATGTCATCCCTGGGCAGGTTCAGTTTAGCCTTGATATTCGTAGTTCAGACCAACAGACGCTATTGTCGGCCTGTGAGGTATTACGTCAAGAACTGGTTACCATCGCTGACAAGCGTCAGTTAACACTCGATGAGCGCCTGATTTACCAAGCCGATGCCGTGCCGTGTTCACACGTTTTGCAGCAGCAATGGGCTGACGTGATTGAATGCCAAACGGGTCAAAAGGCCTGTTTTTTGCCAAGCGGTGCAGGGCATGATGCGATGGTGATGGCCAACATCGCTGATATTGGGATGTTGTTTGTGCGCTGTGAAAAAGGCATTAGTCACCATCCGCGTGAACAAGTGCTGGTGGAAGATGTAGAGGTGGCGTTGAGATGTTTGGTCGATATGGTGTCTCGTGGCTATGTAGGTTCATCGACTGAATCAAATAACCCCTCCTCGTCAATGACTCGCACAAATACGAGCGAAAAGGTGGGTAGTCACAATGACTGACCGAAAGCAAATTCAGATGCTCAACGCTAACGCGCAGCCATTCTCGTCACAAACACTGCTGCAAGGTTCGCAACCGCGACAAGCGCCACAGTGTACGCTGACGGGGTTTGGCATTGCAGGGAATACGGCTGGTCACCTTAACCAAACCGGCGAAGGTGACGCGTTAGCAAATGCGACTCAAGAGGATAAGCCTCGCGCGCTGTTTCCCATTTACGTGCCCGATGCAAGCGGCGCTTACCTAGCAATCAATCCCTATTCTTCCTCTAGGCTCGAACTCCCCAG
The DNA here is from genome assembly GCF_041471725.1 of Vibrio sp. 10N.261.51.F12. Lineage (NCBI taxonomy): Bacteria > Pseudomonadati > Pseudomonadota > Gammaproteobacteria > Vibrionales > Vibrionaceae > Vibrio > Vibrio sp. 10N.261.51.F12. Next base: position 70,875 of record NZ_JBFROV010000053.1, read on the forward strand.
CGACAAAGGCGCAAAGGTTCAGATGGAGCCAGAGCTAGTGGTGAGGTTTGCTGTTGATTACGATAGCAGCCGTAACGCGGGTAAAACCGTGTGTGCTCTGTCGCCAGTGTCGATGTCGGTGATGAATGATGCCACATACAGAAACCGCCAAGTCAGCAAGCTTGCAGAGAAGAAAAACTGGGGCCCAGCGTCAAAGGGTTTAGCGGCAAGCGCAATGGAGGTTGGAGATTTTTCTGCAAGCGGTGAGCTTGAGCATTGGCGATTGTGTGGCTTTCACTGTCGCGCGGATGAATGGCAGTTATGTGGTAAGGATACCGCGATTACCGAATACACCTTTTTCTACGCTCAGCTCACCAGTTGGATTCAACGAGCTATTATCACTCAGAATGTCAGGAACACTCAAAACACAGTATCAGCGTCGCGAAACTATGAGGTTGCGCTGCACAATATTCATGATCTATTGCAAGGTGCGGGCTCACCCCCTGAGATATTAGTCTCTGTAGGAGCGGTGCGTTACACCCCCTATGGCGAGACGCATGTCTTAGCCGATAACGATAAAACCGCTGTTATTCTCTACGACAGCCGTAAATGGCAGATAGAGCAAATAGCGCAGCAGCTACAAACGTCCACACTGTCTCGAGAGCAAGGTTTGGATGTGGGTATTATCGCTTTGATTCAAGATGTGACCGTTGCAGCGAGTTAAGTAATGGGTGGAGCGGGTGGCAATAATACCGACTTCATTCCATTTGTTTTATTTAGCCTTTTTTCTCTTTATTACTCTACGGCATTACGGCATTACGGCATCACAACGCTGTCATACTGTCGCCATTTTGCTCCTCTCTTTTAGTTCTTCGTATTATCGCGGCGAACCAACCATTTAGCGTGAAATCGGCTTTGTTGATATCGAGCTCACTTACGTAGATTAACACTACGTCCATAGTTGCTATGTATTGTGGTGTTAATTTAACGGGCTACTGACTTACGCTCGGAGAGATTCAACATGGCACATTCTATTATCAAACGATGCATCGTAATGGGAACACTGCTGCTGACAGTATCAAGCCCAATTCTGGCTAAACAGCCTGAAAAGGTGGTTCCAAATAAAACGGTTTCTAAGGTCGTTTCGAAGAAAACTGCGTCGAAGGTGGTGGTTAAGGCGTCTCATCGCCCGATTAAGCGTGCGCCAGTGCTTAGCAGTTTCCATCATAAGAGAATACCCCATGGGGCAGCGTTTGTTATTATCGCCGGCATCAGTTATGCAGTGATCGATAACACCTATTACAAGCGTAGCAATGATACATACGTGTATGTTGAACAAGTGCCAGTGGTTTCAACCACCACGCAAACGGTCCAGGTCGCTCCGGCGCAAGTTGTCCCATCGCACTACGGTAAGATGGTCAATGTATTACCAAGTCGCGTGACAACGGTCACGGTAAACGGTGCCACCTTCTATGTTGATGGCAGCGACTGGTACGCACCTATCGCCGGCACCAATCAATTTGTTATCGTAGAGCCTCAGTTTTAATTCAGCTCATAGCTCATAGCTCATAGCTCACAGCTAAAAGCGCTAGTGTTAGCAAGCCACTATCACTGATAAACACGATGACCTTAATTCGCTTTTAATTCAATATCTAACGTCGTGAGCCAAGCAAAAACAAAGCACATGAATGCAAAAAAAGCGACCAGTGCGATAGGGATATGCCAGGATGACGTGGCTTGGTGCAGGCTACCAATCAAGCTTGGACCTACCGCTGCAAGTGCATAACCGACTGATTGAGCCATGCCCGATAAGGTTGCGGCTTGTCCGGGACTATGGGTTCTCAAGCTGATAAAAGACAAGGCAACGATAAACGTGGCGCAGTTACCAAAACCAAACAGTACTACCCATGCAACAGCAAAGTGTGGGGCTAGGACCAAACCTAATACGCCAGTAAAAGACATACAGGCAGCAATCTTGATGAGTATAAAAGAGCTCACACCACGAGCCATCAATGGCGCGAGCACTAAGCCTGGCATGATGGTTGAAAACTGCAACAGACTGTAGATATACCCCGCCTGCAGTTCGCTGTATGACCAATCGATAAGGATCTTAGGGATCCAGCCCGCTAATGTATAAAAAGTGAAAGAATTTAGTCCCAGTACCAAGGTAATAAACCACGCCATTGGCTGCTTAATGAGTTTGGGAAGCGGGTAGTGGGCGTGTGTTTTTTTCATGACACTGGTGCGAGATTGACCGACTTTAGGTCCCCAATAGGTAAAGGCCAGTATCGGAAACACTAGATTAAACATCAGCGCAATTTGCCAACCCTCAAAGCCCCAAAACGCTAAATAAGATAAAGGTACCATCAAGGCCGAGCTTGCTGTCGCGCCGATTCCCATCGTGAGCGTATACAACGAGGTCATCACGCCGATACGCGCAGCAAAAGACAGTTTTACCACGACCGGCAGTGACACATTGCCAAACGCGATACCAATACCAATACTTGCGGTGCCAAGGTATAAGCCAATCACCGAGCCTGAAGAACGGATCAGCACGCCCGAAAATATCAACATCAACGCTAAACACAGTACCTTCTCCAGGCCTATCTTGCTGATAAGTCGCGGGCACAGGGGCGAAAATAGGGCGAACATGACCAATGGTAAAGCAGTAACAATACCAATTAAGCTTGAAGAAAGGTTAAGTCCATTCATTAGCTGGTCAACTAATGGTGCAAAGCTTGTAAATGGCGCGCGCAAGTTTAATGCGAGCAACATAATGCCAACAAAACACAAAATATCGAAATGACTACGGGAATTCATGGGTGTACTACCGTAATGATAGTAAAAGAATGGTTAGATTTTACTGAATTCTATTTTGTATTACTAATGTAATTGGCATTGTTTTCATCAATTTTTTAGCAGCTTACGAGTAAGTGAACGAATACCGGCTTTGGACAATTTACTTACCGTCGTTGTTTTTGGCCATTGATCGCCGTTCTCACTCCAGTACTAGAGTGTATTTGCGATTATCTTTTTATTAGCCACAAGACTTATTGTTGCGAGCCATGTGGTTCTCTGACTTTTTGGATTGATGAGAGAGCGGTATGTGGGTAGGCACAAGCAAGCACAGTAAGCACGGGGCAACGTCGGTTCAGTGATTGAGTCATCACAACAGCACTTATGGTGAAACGCATCTTCTCTATACCACGGCCAACACAGCAAAAAGTCTTAGATTCACCGGAGGAATGGCAGCAAAGGTAAACATCTATAATTTTGGTTTTGGTTGGGAACCTGTGCATTGAGCAGAATTATACTGGAAGGTTATTATAATGATGTTCTTTTTAACGATAGTATTCATTTTAACGAGGGTGTTGCCGGTGTTGATACTGAATCAAACCGTGCTCACTTCTGCATCGGTGACGGTATTTTTTTAATTGTTTTCTTTAAGGTGGTGATACATTCACATGTACATTGACTCAGATCTATCTTGTTGCTTTTTCATACAATTTAATTAACTTTCGTTTTAATGCTTGTTTTACCTTGGCGGTTATTTTTGATATAAGTAATAACGTTACCTTGTAGCACTAGTCTATTTTCAGGTTTGATCAAGGCTAGTTTTAAAAAAACATAAAATGAAAGGATTCATTATGAAACGTTTCTTCCGCGCTGTCGCGGCTATTGCGCTCGCGTCCACAGCCACCATCAATGTCGCTTCGGCTAACACAACTAGCCAACTCCAACAAATCACTCAAGATGGTGAGTTGCGTGTCTGTTTTGACGCAGGTTACATGCCATTCGAAATGACGGCTAAAAACGGTCAGTACATCGGTTTTGATATTGATCTTGGAAAACAGATGGCCAGAGCAATGGGTGTTAAGTACACGCCGGTAAACACCGCATGGGATGGGATTATTCCAACGTTGCTGACAGGAAAATGCCACATGATTATGGGTGGTATGACTATCACTCCGCAGCGAAATATGCAGGTTAACTTCGCCGACCCGTATGTCATTATCGGTCAATCTATTTTGGTTAGCCCGAAACTTGAAGGTAAAGTGACAAGTTACCGTGACCTCAATGATGAGAAATATACGGTCGTAACTAAGCTTGGTACGACTGGTGAAGGGGCAATCAAACGTTATCTACCAAAAGCGACCACTAATCTGTACGAAACACAGTCAGAAGCGGTACTAGAGGTTATTAATGGTAAAGCCGATGCATTTATTTATGACTTACCTTACAACGCTATTTATAGTGCAGAAAACAAAGGTCAATTAATTCATATCGAAGAACCGTTCACATATGAGCCTCTTGGCTGGGCTGTACGTCAAGGCGATCCGGACTTTCTTAACTTCTTGAACGGCTACCTACGCCAAATCAAGGGTGATGGCACCTACGATCGAATTTATGACAAATGGTTCAAGAGTGATGCTTGGTTAAAACAAGTTCAATAAATACTCGTTAGCGCCTTATCACAAACAACCATATTCGTCGGTTAGAGTAGCCTAAATCGTATTCATTTAGGCTACTTCCTCCTTCTCCTCGCTGTATTTGAGAATTGACCATGCAAAATAGAGAAAGACCCATTCTCTGGAATGGCGTTTTCCTACTTATTATCGCCTGTTTATGTGGGCTGGTATATTTGTCAGGTAAACGCATAGACTATAACTGGAACTGGGAGCGTGTTGTTCCCTACATCTTTGATAATTCGGCTTCAGCAATTTCTGCTCCAGAAGATGGCAATATCGCATTAAACGGTGATGGCCAATTGGTTCTTGAGTCGTTGTCGGGAGAAGAGTTACTTAACCTTAGTCAGTTTGAGAACATCACCGTGTACGAAGGTGATCTAATCTTCGAAGGTGATCAGCTAGCTGAGGCAACAGAATGGCGGATAGGTCCCTTGACCGAAGGCCTGATTGTCACGATTCAAATCTCTCTTTGGTCGCTATTTTTCGCCATTTTTATCGGCTTGTTTATTGGTTTAATGCGGATATCCTCCAACATAGCGTTGAAGAAGTTGGCAATTACCTATATCGAGCTGATTCGAGGTACGCCTTTATTAGTCCAGATTTTTATCGTGTACTTCTTTATTGGCACGGTATTAGACCTAGAACGCTTTACGTCCGGAGTGATTGCACTCTCTGTTTTCACCGCGGCTTATGTTGCTGAAATCATTCGAGCTGGTATTCAAGCGATCCCCAAAGGTCAGATGGAGGCAGCCCGCTCTCTGGGGATGAACTATGTCAAAGCCATGGTTTACGTCATCCTACCGCAGGCATTTAAACGGACGTTACCTCCGCTAGCAGGCCAGTTCATTAACCTAATCAAAGATTCTTCGTTGGTTTCGGTTATTTCGATTACTGACCTTACGAAAGCAGGTCGAGAAGTTGTCAGTGGCAGCTTTGCTCCGTTTGAAGTGTGGTTTACTGTAGCAATACTGTACTTAGTCCTCACCAGCTCACTTTCATGGGCAATTCAAATGCTAGAAAAGAGGTTATCCGCTAGTGACTAGAGATTATCAAGGCGAGGACATGATCGTCGCCGACAAGATTAACAAGGTCTACCCCAATGGTTGCCATGCTTTGAAAGATGTCACCGTCACCGTAAGGCGCGGTGAGGTAGTCGTAGTCGTCGGCCCATCAGGCTCCGGAAAGTCGACCTTTTTGCGAGCATTGAATCAGCTTGAGACCATCAGCAGCGGATCAATAACGGTTGATGGCACCGACATGTATGACAAGCAGACCAACATCAACACCTTGCGTGAAGAAGTTGGCATGGTATTTCAAAGTTTTAATCTTTTCCCTCACAAAACTGCTCTTGGCAATGTCATGTTAGCCCCACTTAAAGTCGCCAAACGAGGGAAGACTGAGGTGGAGAAAGAGGCAAAGATAATATTAGAAAAGGTCGGGTTAGCTGACCGAATGGACAATTACCCTAATCACCTGTCTGGCGGTCAACAACAACGTGTGGCGATAGCGCGTGCACTTGCTATGCAGCCTAACATCATGCTTTTTGATGAGCCTACCTCTGCTTTGGATCCTGAAATGGTTGGAGAAGTTCTCGATGTGATGAAAGGGCTAGCAGCGGATGGCATGACTATGGTAGTGGTGACTCATGAGATGGGCTTTGCTAAAGAGGTCGCGGATCGAGTGCTGTTTATGGAAGACGGTGAACTTCTGGTTTCAGATAGTCCAGAAGCCTTTTTTGACCATCCAAGTAACCCTAGACTCAAGCAGTTCCTCTCTAAGGTTCTTTAATCAGCATTAATACGTTTAAGCTAAAAGCACAACGGCGTGGATGTTATTACGTCTATAACCTTTAATTAGCTGAGGAGTTTTCCTTCTCAGCTTTTTTAAGCGTTCCTACTGCTTCAATTCTCAACCCTATTCACTTCTCTATATGCTTAACAAAAAACGCATAAGCTAGACACGATAACGAGTGACACTTCTTTGGTGACGTCCAGTTAAGAGTGAAGAACTTTTGCATTGCTCAGTGGCGCTCTGGCAGCGAGTCTTGAGCGCCCACCTTTACGCGGTGTCCCCGTGTTACGTAAACCCTGCTTTCGCATAATGGATTAAAATTTCTTCGAGGACCTGAATTTCGTGAAAACCTTCTAGCCTAGGTGGGCAATAAAACGAGAGTGGGATTCGCAGCGAATTTACCAACTCATTGACGGATATTTCGACGAGTACACCTTGTTTTACCAACGGGTCAGCCAATGATTTGCTCAGGATTGACCAACCATCATGCTGAAGTAACTCCAGGAGAACCTCTGTGCTACTTACGAGTCTGAGGTCAGTTGAAATAGAAAACAACTCGGGATTGCTATTATGGTGATTTTCACTGAGATACTGTGTCGTCATTTCAAGCTCGTCGAGATGAACATTCTTAGTGTTCGCCAGCGTGTGACCGGAATGACAATAAACGTTATGCAGGCTTGTACCCAAGTTTATATATCGAAATGAATGTTCCGGTAAGCTCTTTAACTTACTTTGCATAATGGCAATAGACGACGTATCTCTTGCCAGTATATCGAGCACTTCATCACGATTCCGTTGTAGCCAATTTAGTCGCATGCCCGGAATTTGTGCCCGTACCAACTGGTTTATTTCTGCAATTAAAGAGCTAGGTACGAGAGCATCATGATAAACCGTCAGTACTTCAAGTTGCTTTTTGTACGCGTCCTGCATTCGCTCATAAAGTAGCTGACTATTTTTAACCAGAACTTTCGCCTGACGGTACAAAGATTCGGCCTCTTGGGTGGGAATTGCTTTCTTCCCCTCGATATAAAACAATTCAACATTGAAGGTATCTTCCAGTATTTTTATTTGCTCTCGAACCGTTGTGCGTTCTTTGTTTAGTTTCCTCCCTGCCTTACTGTAACTCCCTTCCTCGAAAGTTGCACAATAAGCCGCTAGGTGTTCATATGAAAACATGCTTACCCTCAATAATGTTTGGTTTTACCTATCATAATGCATTGTTAATGTATTTAAAGCTTTGATATTTTTCTCACTGATATTACAAGAAGTGTCAACCGCATCTCTCTAGCGCTGGATGACACAATAGTCACCACCGAGTCTGTCATCATCCAGACTGAAAAACCAAAATATACCTTTATCCAATAAATGAAGTAAGCGTGTACCTGCAATAAGGAAACTAATGAACATTTTAAGAAAAACAGCCAGCAAAGTATTGTCTATGACCATGCTTATTCCAGCTCTTCACTTTGGCGGAGCCCTTGCGTGCACTAGCATTGCCTTGCAAGCAAACGACGGCTCGGTGGTCTATGGCCGCACGATGGAGTGGGGGGCGTTTGACCTTAATTCTCGCGTTGCCATCGTGCCGCAAGGACATGAGTTTCAAGCCTCTACCCCGGAAGGGAGAAACGGCATGAAATGGAAGGCAAAATATGGTGTTGTTGCACTAGATGCATTGGAGAAAGACTACTTAACCGATGGTATGAATGAGAAGGGATTAATCGTTGGGGTTTTATACTTGCCAGGATTTGCTCAGTTCCAAGAATTTGATGCTTCTCAAGCGGATAAAACGGTCAGCGAACTTGAATTGGCCAACTATCTATTGACGTCTTTTGCGACAATTGATGAAGTGAAAAGTGGCCTAAAAGACATACGTGTTGTTGGAACACCAGAGCCATCAATTGGTGGCATAGCTGCCCCTATTCATCTCACTATTATTGAACCAAGCGGACAAGCCATTGTTGTCGAATACCTTGATGGCAAACTGAACATTTTTGATAATCCATTGCGTGTCATGACCAATAGTCCAAGTTTCGACTGGCATATGACCAATCTACGTAATTATGTTGGATTAACGCCAATAGATCATGCAACCAAAACACTGACTAAAGGCGAGCAAGATGTAAACTTAGCACCCATTGGTGCTGGAAGTGGATTCCTTGGTTTGCCGGGTGATTTTACGCCCCCTTCTCGATTTGTACGTGCAACCGCTTATAGTCAAACGGCAAGGAACCTACCTAATAGTGAAGAAGCTTTGTATGAGGTATTGCGAATTATGGATAATTTTAATCTACCGCTCGGCGCGGCTGAAGGACCACAGGCTGATGCTGAAGGATTAGAAGGGATGCGAAGCTCTACTATCTGGACTTCGGTTGCCGATAGCCACAACCTAAAGTATTACTATCATACGCAACACAATCGTCAATTACGTATGATTGACTTAACCAAAATAGATTTTTCTACTGATGATAAGGCGATTCGTCACTTGCCTTTAGACATCAATAAGGTACAAGCAATACAAGACATCACGCCTAAATAAATCACCTCTGAACTAGATAGGAAATTACAGTTTAAGCCGAGAAACTTTGCTTCTCGGCTTTTTACGGAGTGGTTTAAAGCCGTTATCCGTAATTCTCATCGGAATTCCTCGCAGCACGATGAGATGATTCGTCGTCATCTTTTCAACGATAACAAAAGCTCAAATTTACTCGAGGTGTGACCAATATTCGCGAGATTGATAGTCTAATAATCTGAAAATTGATTAGGACGTTGCTTTTTATGATGAAACCGTCGTTACTAATGATGCTTTTGGTGGCATTATTACTTCAATCATATTGAAACGGTTCTAATGAGAGCTTGAAAGTAACCCAAGGAGGGGAGCATGGTAAAGTGGCGTCGTTGGGCGACCTGCACTGCGGTAGCGATTAGCATGATTTCAAGTGTTCATGCAGAGACAGTGGATCTTTCGACCCTATTTCCGGAGCAAACCGTGCGTTCGTGCGGTAGTGCAAGTGAGCCTCTGCGGCTAAGCAAGAATGAACCTTTGGTGTTGATTGTTCATGGTTGTTTCGCGTCCGAAGGGCAATTTAAGGCATTATCGGAAGTCTATGCGGAATTAGGGCAACAGACGGCTTGTTTTGAATATGACGATAGACGCAGATTAAATGACGTTGCAGCTGATCTAATTGATGCAGCTAATACACTAAGCCCAGTACTAGGTGATCAAAAACTAACGGTCTTAGGGCATAGTCAAGGAGGGTTGATCACTCGACGAGCCGCTACTGACCATTACTCAGATGGTAAACATATCATTCATCACCCTCTAGAGATTGCGACAATATCCGCGCCATTTAAAGGCATTGAAGTTGCGTCTCATTGCGGCACTACTTGGTTGAGAGTGGCTTCACTCGGGATAGTCGATGCGATTTGTTATGCGGTAACTGGCGCAAAATATCTTGATATTCCACCGCAGGCGGAATTTATTGAAATGCCTGGAGAGTTGGTGCCACAACTGGATCGTCACCTCATCATTAAAACAGATGAAGTCAACACATGTCGGATCCAAGACGCGAATGGCCAGTGTATAAAAGATGACTACGTGTTTTCCCTTACAGAGCAATCTAAATCTAGGGTTGATCGCTCAGTGCAAGGTCAGGCAATCACCGTGCATGCGGGGCATGCAGAAATTGTGGGCAATGAAACCGTGACTCCTTGGAAGCTTATTGAGGTGCTGCAAAGATATGGTTTGATGGCAACGCCAGACCCTTCAGATGTTGAGACTTTTACCATGTCGGTTAATCGAATATACCAGCGATTTATATAGGGAGACTCTACGGGACAAGCTTTATATGAAAGAAATGTGTGATATTATTCACGGTCGATATTAGTATTGTTAACAGATGTTCTTGGGGGTGTGAATATCTATTATCTTTTTTATTTTTAATTGCCAATATTTCTGATTATTTATTTTATC
>NZ_JBFROV010000054.1:0-19566 GCF_041471725.1 Vibrio sp. 10N.261.51.F12
CTTTAACTGATCGGCATTACTACGAGGTAGCCTTTTTTATTAGACATACGTGTCGATTAAATCACAGGCTAACGTCCAAGCCCTGAAGCATCAACCCCTTCTTGTTGGGAGGTAACCGGTGGCCACTCCTCAAATGTAGCTAAGAGCTGCGCGACAGCGGCTTGTGCTGGTCCAAAGGCCCACATTTTTTCGCCCATCCACTTAATGTACATTCCAGACTCTTCGGCCGCTCTTTCGTAAGGGTCGCGACGTAAATTGAACAACAACGGTGCGTTAAGCTCTTCTTTTGCGCCACTCCAACCTTCATTCTGCACGACAAAGTGCGCCTTCCAGTCACCAACACGAACGGCTTGTAACTTATCTCTTTCGTAGTAATAGATTTCTTTTCGGTTTGAAGGTTTCCCTTCCGTGAGCAACGGCATTTGATTGTAGCCATCTAAGTGCGCTTTATAGCCTTTGAAGCCCTTAAGCATTTGTTGTTTGAGATCAGAGGGACCACCGGCTGCGGCAACAAGAGTTGGCAACAGGTCCATACCATCAACAATGCCATTATTTACGGTATCGGCGGGGATTTTAGCGGGCCATTGGACAAGAAATGGCGCTCGAACGCCGCCTTCCCACGTTGTACCTTTCTCTCCGTGAAACGGCGTCATGCCGCCGTCTGGCCATGTCATTATTTCTGGACCGTTGTCGGCAGTGAAAATGATAATTGTGTTATCTGCGATGCCGAGTTCTTCGATTTTGGCGAGCATTTCACCGACGTGGTCATCGAGATCCTTCATCACCACTTCTTGAAGTCCCCAACCGTTTTGGCCCAGCATGGCCTCGTATTTTGGTGATAGGTGTGTCCAAACATGGCCTCTTGAAGGGCAGTACCATGTAAAGAACGGCTTTTCATCTTTAACGGCTTGCTCAATAAATCTTATTGTGTGCTTGTTGACCTCGTCGTCCAGCGTTCGCATTCGTTCTTTGGTCAATCTGCCATCGTCTTCAATTGTCTGGCCACCTTGACCGTCTGACGTTGCGTGAATGACGTTTCTGGGTGCAAACTTTTGAAACGCTTCATCTTTAGGCCAATCGGGATCTTCGGTATATTCCATTGCATTGAGATGGTACAGCCAGCCCCAGTACTCATCAAAACCATGCATCGTAGGAAGGAATTCGTCTCGGTCACCCAGGTGGTTTTTCCCGAATTGACCCGTGGTATAACCAAGCTCGCGCAATATTTCCGGAAGGGTAGGCGTATCTGGGTTTAGACCGACAGGTCCGCCAGGCAGCCCAACGGAATGTAAGCCCGTTCTCACGGGTAATTGTCCGGTTAGAAAAGCAGAACGTCCCGCCGTACACGATGGCTGAGCGTAATAATCGGTCAGCAGCATGCCTTTTTCGGCGATGCTGTCAATATTGGGTGTATCGCTACTCATGACACCGTTGTGGTAAGCACTTAAGTTCGAGATGCCGACATCATCGGTAAAAATGACAAAAATGTTAGGCTGATCTTGCGCGGCGGATACCCCAAATGTAGCGAGATAACCACACGCAAAAACAAATAAATGAATAATCCTTTTCATACGTGTTCCTTGTGTAATTTACTGATGCGAACGTTTGATCATAACGAGTCCTACTAACCCAAAGCCGAACTCAAGAATAAGGTAAAATATCAGTAGGGCATTAGGTGGTCCGTCAATAGAGATACTGACAATGCGCCCAAACGCTAAACCAACCATAAAAACAACCAGGTTATAAAGAGCGGGTAGTCTTAATTTATCAACGAAAGCCCCGGCCACCCAAAATAACCCGGTGGCTAGATATAGGCCCATAATTGCTCGAAAGATGTGTGTTGTGTTGACTGTGTTGATATCTATGTCAAAAAGAAAAGGTAAAGAAAGGGCGGGTGATAGCCCGTAACACAGCGCAATAGGAGTTAACCCTAGGCTAGCAATGAGTAGAAATATACTTTCAGGTTTCATCCTTAGTTTTTCCTTTTATCCGTATAATAATCAATGTAGTACAAAAGCTGAGTGTCTCAAGGTGGAAAGGCAAATTATTGCGTACATGTGTTATTAAATAGACATGTGCAATTACTGTAGCCAAGTATGGATGGTGGAGGGGATTAAAGTCTCTAGTTCGATATAAGCACCAAAATTTAAATACAAGAAACCGAAGTAACTCATTCCGCTCCAAAGCAATATAGAAAGGGTTAAAAGGGAAAAAGTACGCACAGCACCTTGTTTCAGACGTTTTGACAATAGCGTGTAAATGGGGATACCAATTAAAAGTGGCGCTAATAGCGCCATGCAAAGCTGGCCATATCGGTGCCACATTCTTAGGAAGCGGCGTAGTCTAGGTCGGAAAATGACGCGTTGTTTATTCGTCACTCGATTGAAAAGTCTCGGCCCTAGCCACCACCCAAAATAGCCAGCCATCAATGCAGGGAGAACATTAAATAGCACCATTTCTGGGTAGCTATATGACAGCATTGCTGCAAGCGCCGGCCCTGAATACGTTTTCCATATACTGAGTAATGCCATTGCGAAAGCAATGGCGGCATACGAGTCGATATCAAAGCCCATTCTAGTCTCTTTTTAGCAATGGATAACCGTTGTTGACTAGTAGCAAGGATAGGACAGGATCGATGTGTTTGAAAAACACTATCCAACCATCGCATAGATAATTGAGCCCTGGCTGGCCTTGTTTTGTGTAAGCGATCCGGTTTTTAGGGCATTCACCATGACAGGCAAATAAATAGGGACATTGTTTGCACTGATTGGGGAGCGATTTCCGTTTGGCAAAACCAAACTGTTGCTGCTTTGATGAAAAGGCAAGTTTTTTGAGCTCTGTCTGGTGAATGTTGCCGATTGAAAACTCAGGGTAAACGTAATGATCGCATGAGTAGACTTCGCCATTAGGTTCGATTGCCAATCCTTTGCCGCAGATCTCACTGAGGGTACACATGGTACTGGATTTCCCCATCCAGACTCCCACAAAGTTTTCAAAGTACGGGATCATCACCTTACCAAAATCGTTATGGAACCATTCATCAAAAATCGTGATCAGAAAGGCTCCCCATTGGTCGGCAGAGATGCTCCAGGGTTCAACTGCTGTTTTGACAGGAATAATGTTCATCGAATCCCATTTAAGCCATTGGTTGTTGGTGGGAGCCGAGACTTTATCGACCACAGGAATAAACTGCATTTGTGGTGAACGAACCTCGTCACGTAGAAAGCGATACACCTCGAGTGGCTGTGAGCCGGTGAGGTTGTTAATACAGGTCAAGGTGGCAAAGTTGACTTGGTGTTCTTGAAGTAAACGAATCCCTCTCATGGTCTTATCAAATGTCCCGCGTCCTGCTTTGTTGGTTCTATAGTGGTTGTGTAGAGATTCAGGGCCATCAATACTGACGCCAATGATGAAGTTATGGCGTTTAAAAAAGGCGCACCATCGAGAAGTTAATAAGGTCGCATTGGTTTGTAAATCGTTGCTAATGGAAGAGTGAGGAGGACAGAAGCGCTTTTGCAGCTCAACCACTTTTTCAAAGTACTCAACACCAAGTAATGTTGGTTCTCCGCCGTGCCATGAAAAAACAATCTCTGCGGTATTTTGACCCTCGATATATTGGCGAATATAAGTCTCCAATCGTTCATGGCTCATGACCGATTCTGGTTGGCTTGAATAATCGAGGAGTTGTTGTTTGTCGAGATAATAGCAGTATGTACAATCGATATTGCACAAGGCACCGATCGGTTTTGCGAGTGCTTGAAATTTATTGTGGGCTTTACCGTTGAACTGTGGAACTAAAAACTCGGTCATTAAAAGCGGCCTCTTTGATGGTAATTGAGTATCCGTTCTCAAGCAGGTGTGGGTGCAGAATACATAAAACAAACCGGTTGGTCTAGTTATTTGTTTGATTCAAGGTCTCGATAGCGCACTTAATACAAGTTCAACGCGTAGTTTAAATAATTGAGTGACCAGAACCATCGTCATAATGTTGCTATTTTTTGATGGGCTGTCATTCTTAAAGAAAAATTTAGGAAATCAAAACCATGACCAAAATTGCAATGCTAAGTACCGGTGAAGAAGTCTTATATGGCGATATTGTGGATACGAATGCCGCGTGGCTTAGCCGAGTGTTTTATGAGAACGGTTTTTCTATGTATAAAAGGTCTACGGTTGGTGATCAGCGTACGTCATTGCTTCAGGAAATGGTGATGCTGAGCTTTAACCTTGACGTGGTGATCGTCAATGGCGGCTTGGGACCGACATCAGATGACCTCACGGCAGAAGTGGCGGCGGAAGCGGCTGAGGAACCGTTAGCGCTCAGTGAGGAATGGTTGACCACATTAGAGGCGTTTTATGCTTCGCGTGGCAAGACAATGCCGGAAAGCAATATCAAGCAAGCGATGCTACCTCAAAGCGCAACGATTGTAGATAATCCCATTGGTACCGCGTGCGGATTTAAAATGCTGATCAATGATTGCTTGTTTTATTTTACCCCTGGCGTGCCAAGTGAATTTAAAAAAATGGCGTTAGAGCAAATTCTCCCCGATCTAAAAGCACAATTTGGACAACAAGAAGGAAGAGAGTGTCGTCGTTTGTATACTTTTGGGTTATCGGAATCTGGTATTGCCGATACGCTCTCGGTGATCGCGTTACCGGACAATTATGAGCTTGGTTATCGTTCTTATTTGCCATTTATTGAAGTGAAATTATTTGGCCCTTCTCAAGATGTAGAAAAAGGCATTCGTCTGCTTGCTATGATTGAAAAGCTGTTGCATCAAAATGTTGTCAGTGTTGATGAGCCAATGCTTGCACGTCTTAGCCACCTAGTTGATACACATAAGCCGACCATCGCGATCTCGGAACATGCTACTAAGGGCTACTTGTCAGCGTGGTTACAAGACGATGATATTTTGGCGCAGTATTGCGGCGCGACTTGGGTATTAGGGGATAAAACGACGTCGCCATTAACTCACGATACTGATCCGTTGGGCGCGGTGTTAGCGTTAGCGGGCGCGACAAAAAGTAATTGTGGTGCCGATATTGCTATTGCGACAGGAAAGTTTGAAGAAGGTGTTTTTTCTGTGGCGCTTGCCACACCAAAAGGCGAATGGGGACAAATCTTACAGTTACAACGTAAGTACTCTTCGAAAGATGTGAAGACGATTATTAGCACACTTGCAGGTGACATGCTTCGTCGCTATTTAGATGCTAAACCAATGTTTCCTGATTATGGATACGTGACTCGTAAAGAAGAAATCTACGTTCCATCTAGCGTACTCCAATAAACGCCTTTGATAACAAAGTGCAGTGACCATCAGCGTGTTGTGACCTTATTCTGGTGTCATTCATTTTTATTTAAGTGAGCCACACGCTTTGGGTGATCCTCGTCTGTACGAGGATGACGGCCTAATTTGGATGGGTTAGAAGGTCGGGCCCCTGTCCAAAGGTGTGTCAGCTTTGGCCTCGTCAATGCAAAATAGCCTCTGGTACGTTACTGCTCCCATTAAACAAAATTAACCGTCATCCCCTTGAAAAAGGGGATCTTCATCAGCGCGTTGTGAGCCTATTCTGGCCTCATTCATTTCTATTTAAATGAGTCATACGCTTTGGGCGACTCTCGTCTGCAAGAGGATGATGGCCTAATTTGGATGGGTTAGAAGATCGAACTATGAGGTCCCTGTCTAAAGGTGTGTCAGCTTGGGCCTCGTCAGCGCAGAATAGCCTCTGGTACGTTACTGCTCCCACTAAACAAAATTAACCGTCATCCCCTTGAAAAAGGGGATCTCTATTCCATTTAAGTGAGTCGCACGCTTTGGGCGATCCTCGTTTGTCTGAGGATGACGGCCTAATTGGGTTGGAGAGTGTTGAGCTAAGAGGTCTCTGTCGAGAAACGAATCCGCTTAGTCTCCATTGCTCTCCGACAGTGACTCATCAACTAAAGTGCAATAAATATTCACCCAATTGATTATATGTCGAATAGTTATTGCTATATGAAAATTTGATCTATATCACAATACATTGATCTTTAAGCATAATTAGAAATTCTCATTTTTGAGAGTATCTCTTCTCAACAAATTGATTAGAATCAATGTTCACTCTGGAAACAGCAGTGTCTAGGGAGGATGACAATGATACAACAATCAAAAATTCGCGTGGTATACCAAGTCGCAAACGAAAAAATCATGCTGGGTGAAGCTTTCGGGAAAACGTGTGGCGATATTGCAGCAATGTGGTTAAAAGCACCAATGGAAGAGCTGTTGACTGACGAAGGTTTCAAGATCTCGCTGTATGATGATGGCGGACGTCACGTGGCTGATAAAGCCGTATCCATGGGCACCGCAGACACGATTCTCGCTGTTGTCGATTAAATTCTGATTGGCTCACATACTTTTTGATGTTTTATTTTTAGACCGGTTTATCAAACCGGTTTTTCTTTGGGCGTCGTTCTCGATTTACTTCTCTGATCTATCCTCGCAAGATTTCATTTGTCGTTAATGTGATCCATTTTGTGCTTTTGCTCTAATTCTAGTCGTTCCTCTTAATCATGACTCATACTTGTTGATTCACATCATTTTGATCGATTAGGGATAGGAAGGATCCATGAGTGCATCTTCGATAAAAGAGATTGAAAGTCTGTTTAACGAAAGGGGAGCGCCAGAGTATGGGCACCTTACTGCTATCCCAAAATATATTGAATTAGAACGCTTTCGCTATCTCACCACGATGGACCGCAAAGCAAGTAAAGTTGCAAAGCACTTTCATTACAAACAATTCCAATTTGTCAGTATCAGTACGTCACGTTACATCATCGGGATTGCAATGGCGGATATTCGCTATGTTGGTAATAGCTTTTTCTATGTCTACGATGTCGAAACAAACAATTTTCGCGAAAAAAAAGTGCTTAGCCCATTAGGCTTACGTTACAAATTGACGCCATCTCCTTGGAAAGGTGTTAGTTACTTCGACTCCAATGGCACTAGAATCGAGATTAATGACGGCTTATGGCGAGTTATTGTTGATTCAGATTGGTTGATAATGGATGTAACATTGTTGCCGCCAGAGACAGGCACTGGACCGTTAATGCTGTGTACCCCGACAGGCTACTCTGGATGGACGTATACGCAAAAGCATAATGCACTTGATATAAGAGGTCATATTACCGTGAACGGCGAGACCGTGGACCTCACAACGTGCCTCGCAGGTTACGATTTTTCTGCAGGCTACATGCGAAGAGAAACGAGTTGGCGGTGGGCGAGCATTAATGCCTTGATTAACGGGGTTCGCATCGGATTGAATCTAGCGGTCGGCGTGAATGAGAGTGGTGCGACTGAGAATACCTTGTGGATAAACGGTCATCGTCAGCTTTTGAATGGTGTTCATTTTGATTTTGAACGTTCTGACCCTAAGGCAACCTGGCGCATTCATGGCGAGGAAGGGAAAGTCAATTTACGATTTGAACCCGTTGAAGCTCGCAAAGAAAAGCTCAATTTATTGTACTTAAAGAGTAATTTTCGACAGTTTATTGGTCATTTCTCTGGCACGTTACGTGATACGAGTGGCCATGTACATCAGCTGGATAATGTTCTAGGGCTGGTTGAAGATCACTATGCTAAATGGTAAGGAAGTGAACCTATGAACGATATCGTGGATCACCCAGAGCTCTTACTATTAGTACTAGCGCCAGTGTTTGTCATTATGATGGTTTTGGAGTATGCGCTTGGTCAACGCTCAGGACGTTTGCCGAATTCAGGGTATTACTCATTAAAGGAGCTGGTGTGTAACTTTAGTTTGGCGGGAATGCATCAACTATCAGACTTGCTAGCGGGTCTGTTGATCGCAAATCTGTATCTCACGGTATTTGGGTGGCGCTGGTTTGATATAGAGATGTCAGTATCTTTGTTTATTGTATTGATGGTTTTACAGGACTTTTTTTATTATTGGTTCCATCGCGCTAGCCACCGTGTTCGTTGGATGTGGGCGGCGCACGTTGTCCATCATAGCTCTGAGAATATGAATTTTAGCACGGCTTTTCGGCAGAGTTTAATGTACCCGCTTGCTGGAATGTGGCTGTTTTGGGTGCCGCTGGTGGTCATTGGTTTTGAGCCCAAATGGGTCGTATTGGTAGTGCTGTTAAACTTGGGAGTGCAGTTTTTTGTGCATACCCAATGGATAAAGACATTAGGAATAATAGAGTGGGTATTGAATACACCCTCACACCATCGTGTACACCACGGACGAAACCCTCAGTATATTGATAAGAACTATGCGGGAGTGTTGATTATTTGGGACCGATTGTTCGGGACGTTTGAGCCTGAAGTAGAGACAGTCCGTTATGGTATTTCTAAGCCGGTCAATAGTTTCAACCCTTTTGTTGTGACATTTTCTGAATGGAAAATGCTTTGGCGGGATGTATTTGCACCCAATCAGACATTGAAACAACGTATAACGATTATCTTGTCTCCGCCGAGTGATTGAACCTTTTGTTGAGAAACAGAAGGTATAAAAAAACGGCTCTTAGAGCCGTTTTTTTATACTGCGGTTACACACCTAAGAGAGCACATCAAGCTCGCTTTTGGGCTTTGGACTGATAGGCGATATTCTCTATCGTGATATCTGTCTTCGCACGGCAAATACAAGGTAGAATCTCATCACTTTGTGTATAGGCCATCGCAAACCCTACATATTCCACTTCACCAGAGGTTAGAGTACAGCGGCATGCGCCACAATGGCCGTCACGGCAGTTGTACTCTGGTTCTAACCCTGCTTGTTCCATTGTTTCTAGAACGGTGTTTGAAGGGTTAGACTCTATTTTAGTGATAGAGTTTATTTTGATGGTTGGCATTACAGTTCGAAATCCTCAAAGTCATTGGCACTGACTTCGTTGTCAATTTGTCCAACAAGATAAGAACTGATTTCGGCTTCTTGCGGGGCAACTTGTACATTGTCTGAAGATAACCAAGCGTTAATCCATGGAATTGGATTAGAAGTCGCGTCAGGGTAGGCGACACCTAAACCGACAGCTTGCATACGGACGTTGGTAATATATTCAACATACTGACAAAGGATATCTTTGTTTAAGCCGATCATCGAACCATCTTTGAACAGGTACTCTGCCCATTCTTTCTCTTGTTCTGCAGCTTCTTTAAACAGATCAAAACAGTCTTGCTTACATTCTTCGGCAATTTGCATGAATGTGAAGTCATCCTGCCCATTACGTAGGATGTTAACCATGTGCTGTGTGCCAGTTAGATGTAATGCTTCGTCACGAGCAATCAGCTTTATGATCTTAGCATTACCTTCCATCAGTTCACGTTCTGCAAAGGCAAACGAACAAGCAAAGCTCACGTAGAAACGGATAGCTTCAAGTGCATTGACAGACATAAGGCAAAGATAGAGTTTCTTCTTAAGGTCATACAAGCTGACCTTCACTTCGTCACCGTTAAGAACGTGAGTACCTTCGCCGTAGCGATGATAATCGTTAGTCGCTTGGATCAGATCATCGTAATAATGCGCAATGTCTTTTGCACGTTTTAAGATGTGCTCGTTTTCCACGATATCGTCAAACACGACGCTTGGGTCATTAACAATGTTGCGAATGATATGAGTGTACGAACGAGAGTGGATCGTTTCGGAGAACGACCACGTTTCAATCCAAGTCTCTAGCTCAGGAAGCGAGACAAGTGGCAGCAACGCAACGTTTGGGCTACGACCTTGAATAGAATCCAGTAGCGTTTGATATTTTAAGTTACTGATGAAAATGTGCTTTTCATGCTCTGGTAACTTGTTGTAATCGATACGGTCACTGGAAACATCAACTTCTTCTGGACGCCAGAAAAAGGACAGTTGTTTCTCGATCAGTTTCTCGAAAATTTCAAATTTTTGCTGGTCATAACGCGCAACGTTTACAGGTTGACCTAGGAACATTGGTTCCTTCAGCGCGTTATTTTTTGTTTGAGTAAAAGTACTGTAAGCCATGGTGCTGCAATCCTTCTTCGCCTCTTCACATAGGAAGAGGCTGCATTACTAATATATGATTATTAAATAATATATTGTTTAAACGGTTAAATCTTACAACCGCCGCCTTCGCAATCGTCATCTTGCTCGACGGTAATTGTCTTATCGCCCTGATCGTCTTTCGCACCGTCACGGGTGTTATGATAGTAAAGTGTTTTTACACCATACTTATACGCAGTCAGTAGGTCTTGAAGCAATTTCTTCATTGGGACCTTACCACTGTCGTAGACACTAGGGTCATAGTTAGTGTTGGCTGAGATCGCTTGGTCAACAAACTTCTGCATGATACCAACTAGGTGCAAGTAGCCATCATTGTTGCCGATATCCCAAAGTAATTCATAGTTCTCTTTGAGGTTAACGAAGTCAGGTACAACTTGTTTCAGAATACCATCTTTAGAGGCTTTCACCGAAACATAACCACGCGGCGGTTCAATACCGTTTGTTGCATTAGAAATCTGCGATGATGTTTCTGATGGCATCAATGCTGTCAGTGTCGAGTTTCTTAGGCCGAACTCCATGATCTCTTCGCGAAGCGCGTCCCAGTCATAATGCAGCGGTTCGTCACAAACTGAATTGATATCAGCCTTATAAGTGTCGATCGGTAGCAACCCTTTTGCGTAGTTGGTTTCATTAAACAGTGGGCATCGGCCCTGTTCTTTTGATAGTTCTACGGATGCTTTCAACAAATGATATTGAATGGCTTCGAATGTACGGTGGGTGAGGTTGTTTGCTGACCCATCTGAGTACTTCACACCATTTTTTGCAAGGTAGTATGCGTAGTTGATGACACCCACACCAAGCGTACGACGGTTCATTGTCGATTTATACGCCGCTGGCAATGGATAATCTTGGTAATCAAGTAGCGCATCAAGCGCACGTACGACTAAGTTCGATAAATCAGCGAGGTCGTCGAGCTCGTTGATTGCGCCCAAGTTAAATGCAGAAAGGGTACAAAGTGCAATTTCGCCTTCGTCATCTTCAACATTGCTTAATGGCTTAGTTGGCAGTGCTATCTCTAAACAAAGGTTAGATTGGCGAACTGGCGCTACTTTAGAATCGAACGGGCTATGCGTGTTGCAGTGGTCTACGTTTTGAATGTAGATGCGGCCAGTAGAAGCACGTTCTTGCATCAACAACGAGAATAGTTCGACGGCTTTGACGGATTCTTTCTTAATTGATGGGTCGTTTTCGTATTGAAGATACAAGCGTTCAAATTCATCTTGGTCTTCAAAGAACGCATCATACAATCCAGGCACGTCAGAAGGGGAGAACAGTGTAATATTGCCGCCCTTAACTAAGCGCGAGTACATCAGCTTGTTAAGTTGTACACCGTAGTCCATATGGCGAACTCGGTTTTCTTCAACGCCACGGTTATTTTTCAATACCAATAGCGATTGAACTTCGCCATGCCACATTGGATAGAATACGGTTGCTGCGCCACCGCGAACGCCACCTTGTGAGCAGCATTTTACCGCAGTTTGAAAGTATTTATAAAATGGGATACAACCGGTGTGGAAAGCCTCGCCGCCACGAATCTCAGAACCTAAAGCACGAATTCGTCCAGCGTTGATGCCAATACCAGCGCGTTGTGAAACGTAACGCACAATAGAACTTGCCGTTGCGTTAATCGAATCAAGGCTGTCACCACATTCAATCAAAACGCATGAGCTGAATTGACGAGTAGGGGTACGGACACCAGACATAATTGGCGTTGGCAGAGAAATCTTAAAGGTTGACGTCGCATCATAGAATCGCTTGATGTAGTCAAGACGAGTCTCTTTTGGATATTTTGCGAATAAACAGGCAGCAACTAATATATAGAGGAACTGCGCACTCTCAAAGATTTGACCCGTTACGCGGTTTTGCACGAAGTACTTACCTTCCAGCTGTTTAACAGCGGCGTAGGAAAAGTCGTGGTCGCGAGTATGGTCAATGTAACTATCGAGTTCGTCAAACTCTGCTTTTGTATAGTCTACAAGCAGGTGCTTATCATATTTTCCAGCTTCAACCATTGTTGAAACTTGGTCAAACAGCGTAGGTGGCTCGTATTGGCCATACGCCTTTTTACGAAGGTGGAAAATAGCTAAACGTGCTGACAAGTATTGATAATCTGGCGTCTCTTCCGAGATGAGATCGGCGGCTGATTTTATGATCGTTTCATGGATATCAGACGTCGTAATCCCGTCATAAAACTGGATGTGAGCTTTTAACTCAACTTGTGAGACTGATACATTCTGAAGACCTTCGGCTGCCCATGCGATTACACGGTGAATTTTCTCGAGATCGATAGTTTCTTTGCGGCCATTACGTTTGGTAACGGTAAGTTGCTGGTTCATTCTGAGGTGTTCCCTAACAAAACAATGTGAAGTCTTGCTTTTATGAAATTTTGTTGAGTCTTAGCGATGACTTCGTGATCCAAGTCGCCCTAAATCATTTTGTGTCTAACACAAGATATAGGGGTTATCTGCATTCCGGATTACAAGATAGTGCTATAAGCCAAAGTTTTCAAGTTCACAAATTTGTTTGAACTGTGGATAAACAGGGGACAGAAAAAAATCAGTTAGTAAACACTAACCATTGAAGATAGGGCAGACTTAGCGGTGAAAATTACGTGCTAGCGAATCGGTTTTCTTTTAACCATTTCAAAAATAAATTCCTTGATCTTTGATAATTTTTGGACGTTATTGATGGGATAATTAAAAGTGAGATATTCGGCTGCAAAACACACAGGTTTGTCTTGTTTTTGTAGCGTAATTGTGTCGAAAAATTAACGTTGTATGTGTGGCTAAATTGAATAAGAAATTTGATGCATTACGCTTTGCTTTGCCTTGATGGCCTGCCATAAGTACGTCTATTGACGAACACGGCTAAGTAAAATCGCGAAAAATTGAGGGTGAAGAGTAGGGGTAACGTGAGGTAAAACTGAAACGGGACAGGTGTTTGAGCACAACAGTACAAATAAGCAGCATCACCTCGTTAGCAGGTGATGCTGGACAAAAATCGAGTTCTCTATCTATTATGGCTTTTCAGTGAAGACAATATAGTTAACGTCTACGCGTCGACCCAGTTTGTAACTGTCGGTGAGCGGATTGTATTGCAGGCCAGTGATGCCTTTCTCAATGAGTTCGGTACGGTCGATCATTTTTATCAGCTCTGATGGTTTGATGAATTTTTCATGGTCATGCGTCCCATCGGGCACGATTTTGAGCAATTTTTCGGCACCAACAATGGCGAAAAGATACGACTGCAGGTTACGATTGAGTGTCGAGAAGAAAACTTGACCACCCGGTTTGACGAGTTTTGAACAAGCCGCCACCACTGATGCGGGATCAGGAACGTGTTCAAGCATTTCCATACAAGTGACCACATCATATTGGCCCGCGTATTGGCTTGCGTGCTGCTCGACTGTGCTCTGAACGTAGGTTAATGTCGCGCCGGTTTCTAATGCGTGTAATCTTGCCACTTCAAGCGGCTCTTTTCCCATATCAAGTCCAGTGACGGTCGCACCTTGGTGAGCCATACTTTCGGCGAGGATGCCACCACCACAGCCGACATCAAGAACGTTCTTGCCAAAAAGACCATTGGCATTTTCCAACACGTAGTTTAAACGCAATGGATTGATTTGATGTAGAGGTTTAAATTCGCCTTGGAGATCCCACCAGCGACTTGCCATATCTTCGAATTTTTTTATTTCGTCTAAATCGACGTTTTGGTTCTTATCCATACTGGTGCTTATCCATACAGGTACATATACGTACTGGTGTTTATCTATACAAACGCTGATCAATAGGCGTTTATGAACGCGCAGAGTGGTATGCGTCTATTTTTGAGGAGTATACCGTAATTTTTTTTTACGACGAACTTTAAGGCGATCGGTTTGTGAGATTTTCCTGACACAATGTGGTTTAGAGAATGATTTGATTGTTTTTTCACCGCTTTTCGTGGTGGCGATTTTGAAATGTGCAAATTGTGGACAGTTGAATCGCCACGAAGGTCACAACATGATAAAACCCGCATGAAAGTGATGCCGCCGCTACGATTATTATGTTATATTTTCTGACCTTATACGTATTAAATATACGAACGAAATATAGAGGGATATCGGCTCTATGAGCGATCTAGCTAAAGAGATCACGCCCGTAAACATTGAAGATGAACTGAAAAGTTCATACCTCGACTACGCGATGTCAGTCATCGTGGGTCGTGCACTTCCGGATGTACGTGATGGCCTAAAACCAGTGCATCGTCGCGTTTTGTTTGCGATGAACGTGCTAGGCAATGATTGGAACAAATCATACAAAAAATCTGCTCGTGTAGTAGGTGACGTTATTGGTAAGTATCACCCACATGGTGATAGCGCAGTTTACGATACGATTGTTCGTATGGCGCAGCCATTCTCGCTGCGCTATATGCTGGTCGATGGTCAAGGTAACTTTGGCTCGGTCGATGGTGATTCAGCGGCGGCGATGCGTTATACCGAAGTTCGTATGTCGAAAATTGCAGGCGAACTATTGGCAGATCTTGATAAAGAAACTGTCGATTACGTTCCTAACTATGATGGAACCGAGCAAATACCAGCAGTATTACCAACGAAAATCCCGAACCTTTTGGTGAACGGCGCTTCAGGTATTGCGGTTGGTATGGCAACGAATATTCCACCACATAACTTGACCGAAGTTGTGGATGGTTGTTTGGCATACATTGCAAACGAAGACATCACCATTGATGAGCTTATGGATTACATCCCTGGGCCAGACTTTCCGACTGCTGCCTTAATCAGTGGGCGTAAAGGCATCATTGAGGCCTATAAAACGGGTCGTGGTAAGGTTTATATGCGCTCTAAAGCGAATATAGAAGTAGAGAAAAATGGTAAAGAAACCATTATCGTTACTGAAATACCTTACCAAGTAAACAAAGCGCGTGTGATTGAGAAAATCGCTGAACTTGTTAAAGACAAGAAAGTGGAAGGTATCAGTGCACTGCGTGATGAATCAGACAAAGACGGTATGCGTATCGTTATCGAATGTAAGCGTGATGCTGTGGGTGAAGTGGTTCTCAACAACCTGTACTCACAAACTCAGTTACAGTCGACGTTTGGCATCAACATGGTTGCCCTAAATAATGGTCAGCCACAGTTGTTTAACTTGAAAGAAATGATCAAGTGTTTCGTTGATCACCGTCGCGAAGTCGTGACGCGCCGTACTATCTTCGAATTGAAGAAGGCACGTGATCGCGCACACATCCTAGAAGCACTTTCGCTTGCTTTGGCTAATATCGACGACATTATCGAGTTGATTCGTAGTGCACCGACACCAGCAGAAGCGAAAGCTGGCTTAGTGGCTCGTGGTTGGGACTTGGGTAACGTTGCTTCTATGCTTGAAAGAGCGGGCACCGATGCTGCTCGACCTGATTGGCTGGAAGACGAGTACGGAATCCGTGATGGTCTGTATTATCTTACTGAACAGCAAGCACAAGCGATTCTTGAGCTTCGTCTACACCGTTTGACTGGTTTAGAGCACGAGAAAATTCTTGATGAGTACAAAGCGCTTCTTGAAGAAATAGCAGAGTTACTGCATATCCTTGCTGACACAGAGCGTTTGATGGAAGTGATTCGTGAAGAACTTGAATTGGTTCAAGCGACTTATGGTGATGCTCGTCGCAGTGAGATTACAGCAGCTGTGCACGATATTGATATGGAAGAGCTGATTGCTCGCGAAGATGTTGTCGTGACATTGTCGCACGAAGGCTACGTGAAATATCAAATCCTAAGCGATTACGAAGCTCAGCGTCGTGGTGGCAAAGGTAAGAGCGCGACTAAGATGAAGGAAGAAGATTACATCGAGCGTTTGCTCGTTGCGAATACTCATGACAACATCTTGTGCTTCTCTACCCGCGGTAAAACCTATCGCCTGAAAGTCTATCAACTGCCGCTTGCAAGCCGAGCTGCACGTGGAAAACCAATCGTCAACCTTCTTCCATTAGAAGAAAATGAGCGTATTACGGCTATTTTGCCGGTGAGCGAATTTAGTTCAGATAAATACATCTTTATGGCGACGGGTGATGGTACGGTTAAGAAGACGTCACTAGACCAATTCTCTAACGTCCGTTCTAATGGCTTGATTGCGGTTAACCTGCGTGATGATGATTCATTGATTGGTGTGGATATCACCAATGGCGAAAGCGACATTATGCTCTTCTCGAAAGCGGGTAAAGTGGTTCGCTTTAGCGAAGATAAAGTTCGTGCGATGGGTCGTACTGCGGCGGGTGTTCGCGGTATGAAACTTGCCGATGATGACCAAGTCGTGTCGTTGATTGTTCCTTCAAATGAAGGTGACATTCTAACGGTCACGAAGAATGGTTACGGTAAACGAACTGAGCTTGCTGAGTACCCTACGAAAGGGCGTGCTACGCAAGGTGTTGTCTCTATT
This sequence comes from Vibrio sp. 10N.261.51.F12, assembly GCF_041471725.1. NCBI lineage: Bacteria > Pseudomonadati > Pseudomonadota > Gammaproteobacteria > Vibrionales > Vibrionaceae > Vibrio > Vibrio sp. 10N.261.51.F12. Next base: position 16,443 of record NZ_JBFROV010000054.1, read on the forward strand.
AAAGTCTCTGAGCGAAATGGCCCTGTTGTTGGCGCTGTTCAAGTTGAGATTGGCGATGAGATGATGATGATCACCGATGCGGCGACATTGGTTCGTACTCGCGTTGCTGAAGTCAGCCAGGTTGGCCGAAATACGCAAGGCGTGACGCTTATCAGAACGGCTGAAGATGAATCGGTTGTTGGCCTTCAACGTATTGATGAAATCGACGAAGCCGATTTACCTGATGGTGAGCTACCTGACGGTGAGTTAGCAGAAGGCGAAGTTTCTCAACAAGGTGATGTTCAAGACGGTGAGCAAACTGATGCTCCTGACGAAAACGCACCTGAGGCATCTGAACCAAAAGATGACGCTGCTGACGAAGAGTAATTTTCCAAAGCAATAGAAAAAGCCGAGCGTATGCTCGGCTTTTTTATGTCTTCAGGACGGTGAATTATAGAAACAGGTACCAATCTATGAGCTTTTACTCATGAGATGCTAGCGACTTGTACCTGAATCTAATAAGGTGCTTAAAGAATACGAGCTCGGAAACTGCGCCCTTTCATTTTACCGTCTTCGATTTTACTGTGTGCTTTTCTGGCAATGTTCTTGTCAACGGCAACAAATGAAGCCATAGGGAACATATTGATTTTACCAATCTGTGCGCCTTGAATGGTTTTATCACTTGTCAATGCGCCAAGAATGTCTCCAGGGCGTAGCTTCTGCTTTTTACCACCCGAAACTTGTATCGTAGCCATCTTCGCTTGATACGGTTGGTTGCTTGATGGCGCTGGAAGCTGGCTTGGTTCGATTGGCATATCGAGATATTCATCAATCAAAGCGACACGGTGCATTTCATTGGCGCTGAAAAAGCTAAACGCAAGGCCCTTGTTACCAGCACGACCTGTACGACCAATACGGTGAACATGAACCTCTGGATCGCGAGACAATTCATAGTTGAACACGGCGTCTAGATTTTCAACATCCAAACCACGGGCAGCAACGTCAGTTGCGACAAGGATCGTCACACTTTTATTCGAGAATTGAACCAATGCGCGATCGCGCTCTTTTTGTTCAAGATCACCATGAAGATCAATCACACTAAAGCCGCGATGATGTAACTCATCAGCGACGCTTTGCACTTCTCTTTTCGTGTTGCAGAAAACAACCGCCGACTCAGGTTGATGTGTTAAAAGCAGGTTTTCCAATGCATCATCTCTATCGGCTTGTGAGTCGACCTTATAGAAAAACTGTTGAATGCTGCTGTGATCATGTTTGCTTTCTACTTTGACAATCTCAGGGCTACGCATAATGCGCGAAGCAATGGCTTCAATCTGCTTAGGGAAAGTCGCGCTGAACAGTAACGTTTGGCGTTCTTTTGGCACTTCATTGATGATCGCGTCAAGCGCGTCTTGGAAGCCCATATCTAGCATACGGTCTGCTTCGTCAAGGACGAGTGTATTGAGTTCACTAAGGTCGATACGGCCGCGCTCAAGGTGGTCAAGAATACGACCAGGAGTACCAACAAGAATGTGAGCGCCGTGTTCGAGTGATCCAATCTGAGGACCCATTGGTGTACCACCGCACAATGTTAATACTTTTATATTATGGATGGTACGAGCAAGGTTACGTATTTCCTTCGCAACTTGATCGGCAAGTTCACGGGTAGGACAAAGTACCAGTGATTGAACACGAAAGCGTTTAACTCGTAAGTTAGAAAGAAGCCCAAGCCCAAATGCTGCGGTCTTACCTGAACCGGTTTTTCCCTGACCGATAACGTCTTTACCATCAAGAATGAGTGGTAAAGATTGTGCTTGAATCTCCGTCATTTCAGTAAAGCCAAGTCCTTCTAGGTTACTTAGTAAAGAAGGTGAAAGATTTAAGGTGGAAAAATTGGAACTGTTCAAGTGCGATCCTTAATGGTCGTAGGGCAAGGGGGGTATTATCAACATATCTGACTACGTTACCAGAAGAAAGTGACATAGTTCTAACTAGAATAGTCTTTATACATTGCTTTGCGGAACTGTTTTATACCGTAGAAGGCAACAATACATACAGTCCTGGCAATAAGCGTTATGCAGGGCTGCCTCTAAATAGCTGCCCTGCTGTTTTCCAATAGGGTGTTATTTTTGTTCAGTGATAGGCTGTGCTGTTCTCATCCAGTCACGGTAGATGTCAGCGCCGTCTTGACCTTCAACTGGCGACCAAGATGCAAAGTCTTCCGGTTGAGTAGGTAAGTAGGCGCCTTCTTTAATTTCTAAACCGACGGTACCCTCACTCATACATGCATAGCCATGCCAAGTTCCCGGTGGGATCTCAATCGCTCGGTTGGTCTCTGGAGAAAGGCTATGACGCTCAGTTACATTCCCGTCGTTATCAAAAATTAAAAGGTCAAGTTGACCTTTTAACACTAAAAATAACTCCCACTTGTGGGACTCACTATGACGGTGGGGACGCATGTAAGTATCTGGCTCTGTAGAGATAAATAATCGTTGTACGTTAGCGTCAAGTTGTTCGTGAAGGTTGTGATGACTGCGCTGACGTGGTGCGGCTTTGGCGTTACTTGAGAATGTATCAAAATCTTGATTACTGATTATTTTTAGCATTGCTTGGCTCATGAGGTAGTGTAAACAGGATTAGTGTATCGATTTAAGTAAATAGTGCAGCAAGAAATTTCATATTTCATACCGTCTATTTTTTTTATGATGTCACCCCAATGTCATTTTACTGGCTCAAATCGTGACTACCCTTCCATTTTAACTGGTTTAATCTGTACGAAAACCGCAATTTGTTATTATTATTTTATGATTATGGATTAACCAGTTACGACGGTGGATAACGCAGTGGAAGCAGCAATCAATCAGTTAAAAAAAGACTTTTACGCACACCTGAAATCGTTTCATGAACCTAAGTTGGGTATGGTCTCAAAAACATTGTCGACACTGACTCAAGATGAATTAGCTGAGCTTGAGAACGTTTGGGTTCAATTGGCGGTGTGGAAACAAAAACAAGTCTAATCCTACCTCGTAGCTTTGTTTGCGGCGAGCATACAGGCTACCTTTGAATGTTTAACCCTAAGTGGTAACGCTTAGGGTTTTTTAGTGTCTTCTTTATATAAATTGTTATAATATAACAATTTATATAAAGA
>NZ_JBFROV010000055.1:0-301 GCF_041471725.1 Vibrio sp. 10N.261.51.F12
ATCCTGCACGACCCACCATTTCAAGATCTCGGGGCTATAGCTCAGCTGGGAGAGCGCCTGCCTTGCACGCAGGAGGTCTGCGGTTCGATCCCGCATAGCTCCACCATCTTTAAATATTCTCATCCACATGAGAATTAAAACTAATGTGGGCGATTAGCTCAGTTGGGAGAGCACCTCCCTTACAAGGAGGGGGTCACTGGTTCGAGCCCGGTATCGCCCACCATCTTTAAACGCATTTATAAAGTGTATTTAAAAATGGTTTAATTAGTTTTAACTAAGTAAACACATGCTCTTTAACAAT
>NZ_JBFROV010000056.1:0-28028 GCF_041471725.1 Vibrio sp. 10N.261.51.F12
CTTTCATGATCTTGCCCTGTTGTCGCTTTCAAATTAGATGAGATATTTTTACCAAATTTATTAGCATCGCCAAAACGAGAAAAGCCAAACTCTAAGCTCATAATAAACTCAAACAAAAACAGGAATGCCGTATTGTATAATGAAAAAAGGATCAAATGAACTGATAAGTACAGCTAACGCCTTGCTCAGCGGAAAAATGCGAGCGAAAGCGAGTAGTTTTTCCGATGAAGCAACTTGTTAAGTGCTTTACCGTGAAGCCGCACCGGCAGAAACGCATACTTAAATGGCCGATTCACCCATTCCCTCATTAACACTAGCGAGGTAATACGCTTGGCCAAGATGAATTGAGCTTTACTTCGTAGGCCTTAATACCTTGAGGAAGTGAATAAGACTTAAGAAATTCCGAGAGGGTCTCTTCGTATGCACCACAAGTATTGAACCCCTCGACCTCAATCGCATATGCGTCATTTGTCAATATATAGTAATGATGGATGCAGGGATCAGCCCTCATGCTGCCAATTTCAGCATAGGATGGAATATCATTTTCCTTCCCAATCATGGTCGACTTATAGTTTATTGGTTTCCAATTTTTTTCCGTAAAATATTCGGCAACCCAACGATTATTGTCGGCCTGATAATAGATTCTACTTATATTGCTGTCCGCTTGTTTACGAATCATGATGTCGTTAATAGATATTTTCGTAACCAGTACTCGCGGAGTAGGATCGTATCCGGGAGCTTCTTTGTTGCGTATGACGCCATCTTTAGGTCTTACCACTTGATTAGGATCAATCGTATTTGGGTCCGGGGATTTCTCCACTTCACACCCAAGAATGGAAGCCATGGCTATTAAAATTAAAAGAGGAAAGAACTTTGAAACCTGTGTGTTTTTGTGCCGCATATTTCCACCACTATTTCTGGACATTTAACGCTTAGCTAAACTGCGCACACGACAAACTATCAAAACCACTGAACTTCAGACCAAACATACCTTACGTTCCTGCGTCTGTTTCAGCGTCTTGTTAGAACATGACTAGAGTCATTGATGTTGATGAGCCCCTCTATCACGAATTAGGGACTAACGGTATGAAGACAAAAAATCGAAGCCGAAGTATTTGGTATCGCTCTACCTTGAAGCGAGTCTAGCGTCACTCTTCAATCGCCGCGCGTATTAAGGTGCGCTTGAATCGCTTCAAGGCTAGCATAGAAATACCTAATATTCGTCCTTTTCGTCGCTACAACGCAAACTCAACAAACTCTCTTCATACTTAAATAACAAAGAGTTACATACAACTCGTGAGAGCCGTCATGTTCTAACGCCCTTGTGAAGTTGCCCGCCCCTGAACAAAAACCTTGCCCCGTAAACACAAAGCCAATTCATACTGAAAATGCCGAGTATAAAGGGTCAACTTGCACAGTTTGTTATATTTTTACTGCCGTATAATTGCCGATTTGACGATAGTAAAGCCGATTAACCCTAACAGAACACCTGTCACTTTATCAATGTAATACGCTAGGCGAGTAAACTGCCCTCTTACTTTTGGTGTAGAGAGGAGAGAAATAATTGCAGCGTCCCAGATAAATACAACTAGCGTCATCCAAATACCTAAGCCAATTTTAAAAGAAAACCCTACATCATTGGTTAATACCACAGTGAAAAGACTCAAATAGAATAATAGATTTTTAGGATTTAGGATCCCAGACATAAAGCCTGTGATGAATTCCCGGATAAAAGTGGTCTGTTGAGATATTTTTGACTCTGCAATATCGATATTTCCATATGCACTTTTTCTTGCTCGTATTGCTTGTATTGCGAGGTAAATAAGAAACAAACCACCAATAACTTTAAGTGTGATCATTATAGGAACTGAAGCTGCTAAAATTGACCCAACGCCTATTAAACACAAACCTATATACACCGCATTTGCTGTAGCAATACCGAATACCACGCCTAAAGCATTTTTTCCACTATTTCGAATGGCACTTTTTACAACGATGACAAAATCAGGGCCAGGACTTAGAAGAGCTAAAAAATGAGCAATCGCTACCGTGGCGAAAATACCTAACAAATTTGCATCCACAAAAACAACCTCCTTGTTGACTCAGCAATATGCAACTATCGCATAAAAATAGGCAAATGTTGAATAAAATATAACGCCCGCTTAACTTGCTGCCAACTGCACAACACTCAAACAGGCCACCGTAATCACAATTACCAAACCGAACCAAAAATGCCACAGGTTGGCAGTCAGGTTAAAGCGATTGTTATGGCACTGAGCACCAAAGAAACGACTGTACTCTACCGAAGTACAACTTTTCTATATCAAACAGTTCAATGAAAGGGTCATTACAACCAAGCTCTCGATATAAAAACACCATTTTGCAAATTAAACATGCTGCCAGTTTTATAACTTCATCATTATGAACAGAATTTGCACTTTGCTCATAAGCGTACCTGCTTTGGGTAAACAGATCCTTATTGGTCGTAAGCACCTTGAGATCAACAGCATCAAATAGGTAACGTTGAATATTAGAAGGCAGCGCTTCGTACAAAACAACTAAGTCATGGGCATTGGATCTTTTGGGCAACGCATCTTTCTTGTTGAACTCATATGTTTCATTAAGCTTTCCATGATTACTAGTTACGATGGTATGGAAACTTTTAAGTATGATCTCAATACTCAAAGCACACATTACTGTTTGGATTCCCATCCTCTGATGGGGTGATGTGGTACTAATCAGATAGTAGTCATATGCATTTTCAACCATGTAAGGTCTAAAATCGACACTCTCTATCCCGACAATACTCGGACTAAATTTAACATCGCTCAATGAACTATCCCTCTGTGCCATAACGCTTTACTAAGTGGTGCTAACGAATGACTTAACCAAGCGTACCTAACGTCAAACCAAAAGTGGCAAACGTTACGCATCCACTTGAGTAATTTGTTATGTAGCGACACTTGACCATTAATGATCATTTCCTGCGTACACCCACATAGGTTCCGTTTTACCTGCCCGCTCAAAGCCAAGTGCCTTATAAAAATCTACGGCTTCACCGTCCGCAGTGAGCATTTGCTGATGGAAGTCTTTGTACTTACTTTGCATTAACTCCATCATTTTCCGACCAATACCCAAGCCATGAAAACTGGGATCGACAAGCATGTGCGGATAGTAAACGACTAAACAACCATCAGAGATTGCATTACCTATACCGATGAGCTTTCCATTATTACGGGCAATCACTAATGTATCTGAGTTTAATAATGCCGGTATCAGTTTCGCAGGAACCTCAGCGGACGACCAGCCGTTAGCCCTGTACAAATCAATGACTTCATCAGCTTCTATTTCTTTACTTATTTGTACCGAAACTTCCATATTTCTCCTAGCTACATAACGCTCGCTTAAGCTGTGAGCAACGAAACCTAACTTTCTGCATTGCACCGTAAACACCAAACTGATTTGAACCAAAAATGCCACGCGTTGCGAATCAGCTTGAAGCGCTTGTTAGCACGATTTTCATCTACCGTTGCTTCATGAAAGCTACAGCTAAGCCTGATGATATAAATGTTAAACCCGCTCCAACATTTAAGCCTGATACCAATTTAGGCTTACGCTTAAACCAATCGGATAATTGTGATGCAAAAACACCCATTAGACCAAAGCCAATTGCTGTAAGTACTGCAAACCAAACACCGTAACCTATCATCTGCACTGTAACCGAACCTACATCAGGGTTGACGAACTGAGGAACAAAAGCTAAGACAAACATGCCCGGTTTAGGGTTAAAGGCGGCAGATAAGAAGCCTGTTGAGAAGATTGTGTTTATTGACTGTTTTTTCGTTGGCTCTAAAGAAAATAGGCTACGGGAACGTAGTACCTTTAAGCCTAACCAGATTAAATATGCGGCGCCTACAAACTTCACAATATAGAACGCTAACTCAGATGTTTGAATTAAAATGGTAAGTCCAAAAGTTGCCGCCAATACGTGAAAAAGAATCCCGGCACCGGAAGATAAGCCTGATACGATTGCTGCCAATCTACCTTGGCTCAAACCACGCCCGACAGCCAATAAATTATCTGGCCCTGGCGATATGACAAGTAACAGACATGCCACTGTATATGGTAAAAGTACTTCCATTGGAAACATGTAACCTCCTTGTTATGTTCGACCGAGTGCTAACACTTTATAGACGGACTAATTCCGTACTTTGCCGCACGCTACCGCCTTCTATTATCATAGAATCTGCCTATGTTAGAGCATTATTGTATGAAAATCAGTTAGCTAAGTACTATTAAACTTGTTGCTCATCACAAAAGGCTGAATTATTCCGCCTAAAATCGCTTCTCAAGCCTAGACTTCACAACTGTATATAACAACAGCACTAGGGATAGCTATGAAATCACCATTTATGAGTTACATTCGTGACTTTATGCGCTCAAGGCATTATTCGGAACGGACGATCGATGCGTACTTAACCTGGATAGTGCAATACATTGTTTATCACAATAAAAAGCACCCTCGTGAACTCACGAGTAAAGATGTAGAAGCGTTTCTCTCCTACCTAGTGACGTCTCGAAACTTAGCGGCTCGTAGTCAAGCTGTTGCCCTAAATGCCTTAGTGTTTTTATACAAACACATTATCAATGCGCCAATTGACGTTAACATGCGATTCAAGAAATCACATCGATCCAAGAAACTGCCTACCGTATTAACCACAAAAGAGGTGGTCGGTGTGCTAGAAAACATCGCGCCAAGTTATTTACTGCCGACACAGCTAATGTATGGCTCTGGATTGCGTTTAATGGAGTGCTTACGGCTTCGGTATCAGGACATAGATTTTGAATATGGCGCACTGCGAGTATGGCGAGCGAAAGGAAATAAGAATCGTATCGTGACGTTGGCGAGAGAGTTGTACCCTGCTATCAAACTGCAGCAGCAAAATGTCGAACGATGTTGGCGGCAAGATACCAAGCAACACGACTACGCAGGTGTATCATTACCCAATGCGCTCGCCACTAAATATCCTAACTCAAACAAAGAACTGAATTGGCAGTTTTTGTTTCCTTCAATAAGGCTTGCCATCGATCCAGTATCAAAGGAACGTCGGCGGCATCATATTAATGAGACAAGTATTCAAAAGGCGCTCAAACAAGCGGTGTCCAAAGCGGGCATTAGCAAACCAGTGAGTTGCCATACCTTACGACACTCTTTTGCTACTCACCTGCTTGAAAGTGGTGCGGATATTCGAACGGTTCAGGAGCAGCTTGGTCATACCGATATCAAAACAACGCAAATCTATACACATGTGGTGAATCGCGGAGCGAACGGGGTAAAGAGCCCCCTTTCTCATTTGTTATAGGCAATAAAAAAGGAGAGCAAATGCTCTCCTTTATAAAAGATCTAGACTGCTAACTAATTAAAGTGCAGCTTTCGCTTTTTCAACTAGAACTGCAAATGCAGCTTTGTCGAATACAGCGATATCAGCAAGGATCTTACGATCGATCTCGATAGATGCTTTCTTAAGACCGTTGATGAAACGGCTGTAAGATAGACCATTTTGACGAGAAGCCGCGTTGATACGTGCAATCCAAAGTTGACGGAATTGACGTTTCTTGTTGCGACGGTCACGGTATGCGTATTGACCTGCTTTTGTAACAGCTTGGAAAGCTACGCGGTAAACACGTGAACGTGCTCCGTAGTAACCTTTAGCTTGTTTTAGAACTTTCTTATGACGTGCACGAGCTTGTACACCACGTTTTACGCGAGGCATTATGTCTCTCCTAAACTAAACGATTGATAAACTAAAAAGAATTAAGCGTATGGCAACATACGTAGAACTGCAGCAACTTCACATTTAGGAAGAATTGCATTCGGACGTAGTTGACGCTTGTTCTTAGTAGTACGCTTAGTCAGGATGTGACGTTTACCAGCGTGCTTAAATTTGATGCCACCAGCTGTTTTCTTGAAACGCTTAGCTGCACCTTTGTTGGATTTCATCTTTGGCATGGATGAAGAACTCCGCATTGTTGAGTTAATAAACATAGTAATCAGGGCGAATGAAACCCTGCCGCGTTCCCTCTAAACTAAGGGGCGACAAGGTTAAATTACTTGCAAGCCGCTAATTACTTCTTTTTAGGGGCTAACACCATGATCATCTGGCGGCCTTCGATTCTCGTCGGGAAAGATTCAACAACAGCAATTTCCACTGTATCCTCTTTCAAGCGATGAAGAACGTCGACACCGATCTCTTGGTGTGCCATTTCTCGGCCACGGAAGCGAATTGTTACCTTCACTTTGTTGCCGTCTTCTAGGAAACGCGTCAGGTTGCGTAGTTTTACCTGATAGTCTCCAATATCAGTTCCAGGACGGAATTTTATTTCCTTGATCTGGACCTGCTTTTGCTTTTTCTTCTGCTCTTTAGCAGATTTGCTCTTTTCAAAGAGGAACTTACCATAGTCCATCACACGACAGACTGGTGGCTCGGCGTTAGGGCTGATCTCTACGAGATCCATACCAGCTTCTAAAGCTGCATCTAGCGCTTCTTGGATCAATACGACACCAACAGGTTCACCATCTGCACCTGTTAGACGAACTTCACGTACGCCACGAATCTCACCGTTTAAACGGTGCTGGTTTTGTTTGGCCGGTTGTTGGCCACGTCTTCCGCCTTTAATAGGTTATTCCTCCAGATTGAGCTTACGGCTTGCGATTTCGGCTTGGATGTATGAGATAAAGTCATCCACTTTAAACTTGCCTAAATCGTTGCCCTTACGAGTACGTACTGCAATCTCTCCAGCTTCCATTTCTTGGTCGCCACAAACGAGCATATACGGTACACGTTTCAAAGTATGTTCGCGGATTTTAAAGCCAATCTTCTCATTTCTCAAGTCCGCTTTGGCTCTAATTCCACTTTTTTGCAGTTTTTTCGTAATTTCTTGAACATATTCAGACTGTTTGTCTGTAATTCCCATAACAATAGCTTGCTCAGGAGCTAACCATGTTGGGAAGAAGCCTGCATATTCTTCAATTAGAATGCCAATAAAACGCTCTAGTGAACCTAAAATCGCTCGGTGAATCATAACTGGCGTGTGACGCTCGTTATCTTCACCCACGTAAGTGGCACCTAGACGCTCTGGTAATGCAAAATCGAGCTGCACTGTACCACATTGCCAAGCTCGGTCCAAACAATCATGCAAAGTAAATTCAATCTTAGGCCCATAAAATGCGCCCTCGCCTTCTTGAATCTCGTATGCGATGTCCATCGACTTAAGCGCAAGCTCAAGATCAGACTCGGCACGGTCCCACATTTCGTCAGAACCCACACGTTTTTCAGGGCGTGTAGACAGTTTTACTACGATGTTTTCAAAACCAAAAGTTTGGTACGTATCGTAGACCATCTCAATACAAGATTTCACTTCATCCTGCACTTGTTGTTCAGTACAGAACACGTGAGCATCATCTTGAGTAAAGCCACGAACACGCATAATGCCGTGCAACGCGCCTGATGGCTCGTTACGGTGACAAGAACCAAATTCAGCCATACGTAGTGGCAAATCGCGGTACGATTTAAGACCTTGGTTAAAGATCTGTACGTGACCAGGACAGTTCATTGGCTTAATCGCGTATTCACGGTTCTCTGAAGACGTCGTGAACATCGCTTCTGCGTACTTATCCCAGTGACCAGAACGTTCCCAAAGCACACGGTCCATCATTAATGGGCCCTTCACTTCTTGGTAATCGTACTCTGTCAGTTTTTGACGGATAAACACTTCTAGATCACGGAAGATAGACCAACCGTTGTGGTGCCAGAAGACCATACCCGGCGCTTCTTGCTGCATATGGAAAAGATCCAAGTGCTTACCAATTTTACGGTGATCACGCTTCGCAGCTTCTTCTAAGCGCGTCATGTGTTCTTTGAGTGCTTTCTTGTCGTGGAAGGCAGTACCATAGATACGCTGAAGCATCTTGTTGTCACTGTTACCACGCCAGTATGCACCCGCTACGTTCAGCAGTTTAAAGTGCTGACAGAAGCTCATGTTTGGCACATGAGGACCACGACACATATCAATGTATTCTTCGTGGTGGTATAGGCCTGGACGGTCGTCTTTAGCAACGTTCTCATCCAAGATTTCAATCTTGTAAGGTTCACCGCGACTTTCAAACGTATCGCGAGCTTCCTGCCAACTTACCTTTTTCTTAACAACTTGATACTTGGTTTTCGCCAGCTCTTTCATGCGTTTTTCGATCTTCTCTATATCATCTTGTGTTAGAGATTCTTCTAGATCGATATCGTAATAAAAGCCATTGTCTATCGTAGGACCAATCGCCATTTTTGCTTCTGGGTACAGCTGCTTAATCGCGTGCCCCAATAAGTGAGCACATGAGTGACGAACGATTTCAAGACCGTCTGGGTCTTTCGCTGTGATGATTTCTAGGCTTGCATCGTTTTCAATAAGATCGCAGGCATCGACACGCTCACCATCTACACGACCAGCGATGGTTGCTTTCGCAAGACCAGGACCGATAGAAAGGGCAACATCGAGAGTAGAAACAGGGTTATCAAATTGACGCTGACTGCCGTCAGGAAGAGTAATTACAGGCATGTAGTATCCTATTACAGTGGTCTTGCACACCAAGCAAGACTTGCATTAATGGTTAACAGTATTACTCAAGGTAAAAAGTTACTCGAGGTAAAACTGCCACGATTTGGTAAAAGCTTTGGGTTATTAAATGCAAATACAGATGCACTCTCTAACGCAATGCGACATTGTAACTAATGAGCCTTAAATGACAATCGAATTTTGTGACACATCGCACTTTCATCCTAATCACGTTGAATGTAGCGCCACCATCAACTTCTGACCGTTTGTTTATACCAGTATCGCTGATACAGCAGATATCAACTTCGTTAATTTCTATATAGCGGTTAGGTGAACAGAGTTGATTTAGGCGCACAATTTCCTACTATTAAATTATCACGTTTGGAACTATCACGACGTTTAGATATCTTGTTTCTAGGATAGATTTACGCACTGTAATTCAACGATTCATAAGCAGAAAGGTGGCTAGTATGGACACACTCGATTATTACGTCAGACTCAACAAAAACGGTCATGCCAACGTCTATCGCGATGGCCATCTTCTCCTTGGAAGTGAAGTCATTGAAATCGACCATTTGCATCAGGTCGACAACAACCTAAGCTCAGAAGCGACGGCCATTATTCAACTCGCAAATGGCAATAGAATGACTGACGTAAAGGTCCATGAGGAATAACAGGATCTCTGGTAGCTGAATATTTCTTTGTTCGAAACAGAGCTATTTTACAGTAGAAGTAGAAGTAGAAGTAGAAGTAGAAGAGTATGACGCATACAAAAGAAGGAAGCCTAGGCTTCCTTCTTGTCTTTTTTACCAAAAAAACTCACACCCGACTAGGGTATAGGCCTCGATGGTGCTTATAGGTCGATAACGTCAAATTCAACGAGTGGAGAGATATCCGCTTCGTAGTCAACACCTTCAATACCAAAGCCAAATAACTTCAGGAACTCTTCTTTGTACTCAACGTAATCCGTGAGTTCTTTTAGGTTCTCTGTTGTAATCTGTGGCCATAGGTTTGCACAGTGTTGTTGAATATCGTCACGCAATTCCCAGTCATCAAGACGAAGACGGTTTTTGTCATCGACTTCTGCCGCACTGCCATCTTCTTTATAAAGACGTTGTGAGAACATGCGGTGGATTTGCTCCATACAACCTTCATGAACGCCAGCTTCACGCATCTTCTTGAATACCATCGCGATGTACAGTGGCATAACAGGAATCGCTGAGCTTGCTTGTGTGACAACGGATTTAAGTACCGCTACGTTTGCACTGCCACCCGTTTCCGCAAGTTTAGCGTTAAGCTCAGAAGCCGCTCGGTCTAAGTCCATCTTAGCTTTGCCAAGTGCGCCTTCCCAGTAGATTGGCCATGTCAATTCAGTACCAATGTATGAGTAAGCCACGGTTTTACAACCGTCAGCAAGAACGCCTGCATCAGAAAGTGCGTTAACCCACAGTTCCCAATCTTCGCCGCCCATCACGGTTACCGTGTCGGCGATTTCTTCTTCTGTCGCAGGCTCAATGCTTGCTTCGATAATAGTATCAGAGTTGGTATCAACCGCCGTTGACGTGTACGTTTCGCCAATTGGTTTTAGCGATGAACGAATCACTTCACCTGTGTCTGGTAATTTACGTACTGGAGACGCCAGTGAGTAAACCACCATATCGATCTGACCAAGGTCTTCTTTGATCAAATCAATGACTTTCTGTTTAGCTTCATGAGAGAAGGCATCGCCGTTAATGCTTTTCGCATACAAGCCTTCTTCTTTTGCTAATTTTTCAAATGCTGCCGAGTTGTAATAACCCGCCGTACCAGGCTTGCGCTCTGTCGCTGGTTTCTCGAAAAATACGCCGATTGTTGACGCACTACCACCAAATGCCGCAGCGATACGAGAAGAAAGGCCATAACCACTTGAAGAACCCACAACCAATACACGCTTAGGTGCATTCGCAATTGGGCCTTGTGCTTTGGTATAAGCAATTTGTTCTTTTACGTTAGCTTCACAACCTACTGGGTGAGTAGTAGTACAGATAAATCCACGAATTCGGGGTTTGATGATCATATTAAGTTCCTCAAAAAATCCCTTGTAGGATAAAAGGTTCAAAGGCAAACCGCATCTTTTTTCTGTTAAATCTGTTTAATTTGCTAAGTGGTTGGAGCACTTTAGCGTAAAACATGACCCTGCTTCCAACCAAAAGAAGAGCGCTAAAGCGCCCTTCTTGATTTTAATTCCCACATGTTTGTGGGAGCCTTAAGAGGATAGAAACACACTATCAGCTCATTGCTATGCCACGCTGTTTAGCTTGGGTTTAGCAACGCTGTGGGTGCGCACCTCACTCAAGTCATGACTAAAGTGGTCCACCTGAATCGCTTTGTAGCGCAGTGCATCGGCCGCTTTAATCTTATCCACTTCGTCTTGCGTTAATACATCCGCCGCTAAGGCTTGTGTTAGACGCTCTTCAAGCAGCCCTTTCTTCGCCACTTTTCCTTCCTTAACGCCTTTGAACAATTTCTTTTCTAAGTCTTGGATGTCATACATAGCAATAAAGGCATTTTCCATCAGTCCGATTTTGTCATCGTCTTTAGGACCGATATAACAGAGCTGAGTTAAACGGTCACGATGCGCGCCCGGTACCATCATGGATTTCGCAATCTTCATCCCAATCTCATCCGACGGTTTCTCGAAATGATTGCCAATTGGGAATAACAAGGCTTTCAATGTGCGTCCTGCCCAGCGCGCAGGGAAGTTACGGTATGCCTCATTCAAAGACGTTGCCGCGTGGTGCATACAATGCTGAACCGCGTAATGAACATAATCCAAGTCTGCCGCTTGACGCCCATCATCCTCGTATTTTTTCAATGCTGCAGAGGCCATAAACAAGTATGCCAGTCCATCACCTAAGCGCGCAGAAATCGTTTCTTTGCGTTTCAGGTCACCGCCCAACGTTAACATGGCAAAATCAGCGCTGACTGCTAATGCTTTACTCAGACGGGTTAGGTCTTTGTAGTAACGTTTCGTTGGACCACTCATATAAGCGCCAACAAACGCGGAACCGGTTAACGCGGCACCAAACGCACCAAATGTATTCTTAGTCGCGTGGCCAATATGTTTGAACAATAACTTATCAAAGTCTTCTGCCGCTTGTGTCTGATCCGGATTGGCCGCTGCTTCCATCTCTTGCAGAACATAAGGATGACAACGCGTCGCTCCCTGACCAAATATCATAAGGTTACGGGTTAGAATATTGGCCCCTTCTACGGTGATCGCAACCGGGATCCCGAGGTAGCTTGATGACAGGTAGTTCATAGGCCCGTCTTGAATCGCTCGACCGGCGTGAATATCCATCGAATCATTCAAAATTGTTCGCGCCATTTCCGTCATATGATACTTAGCAATGGCGGTGACAATCCCCGGTTTTTCACCCATATCAAGAGACGTGGTTGTCATGGTTCGTGTGGCTTCGAGCAGATAGGTCATCCCGCCAATGCGGCCCATGGCTTCCGCAACCCCCTCAAACTTACCAATCGACATGCCGAACTGCTTACGAACATACGCATAAGCGCCAGTCGTACGAGTAGTAAGGTGACCAATTGCGGTGCCAAGTGCAGGTAATGAAATCCCGCGACCCGCTGATAGACATTCCACCAGCATGCGCCAACCGCGCCCTGCATAGTCTGCGCCACCAATCAGCCAATCCATAGGAATGAATACATCGTTGCCGCGAGTCGGGCCGTTCATGAAGGCTAGGTGTATTGGATCGTGACGCTCACCAATCTCAACGCCTTTGTGGTCAGCTGGAATTAAGGCACAGGTAATACCCAAGTCCTCTTTTTCACCCATAAGCTGATCGGGATCGTGCAGTTTGAATGCTAGGCCAAGTACCGTCGCCACAGGGGCAAGTGTAATATAACGCTTGTTCCAATTTAGGCGAATACCAAGCACTTCTTTGCCTTCATGCTCGCCATAACAAACCACGCCTTTATCAGGAATACCACCAGCGTCAGAGCCCGCTTCCGGACCAGTTAAAGCAAAACAAGGGATGTCAGTACCATCAGCTAAACGAGGTAACCAGTAATCTTTTTGTTCTTGTGTACCGTAGTGAGACAGTAGCTCCCCCGGACCGAGAGAGTTTGGCACCATGACCGATACCGCGGCACTGATACTGCGCGTCGCTATCTTGGTCACAATGGTGGAGTTAGCAAGTGAAGAAAATTCACGGCCGCCGTACTCTTTTGAGATGATCAAAGAGAAAAAGCGCTCGTTTCGCAAGTAGTCCCAAACCTCTTTAGGGAGATCTCGGTCTTGGGTCACGATAGTGTAGTCATCCAGCATTTCCAACAAGGTTTCAAGCTCGTTATCCATGAAGGACTGCTCTTCTGCCGTAAGCGTTGGTTTTGGATACTGGTGCAATGTCTTAAAGTTTGGGGTACCAGAGAACAGCTCCCCATCCCACCAGACGCTACCCGCTTCCATAGCTTCACGCTCTGTCGCTGACAACGGTGGTAAAACTTTCTTAAACATTTTAAACGCAGGGTCACTAACCCATTTTCTTCTTAGAGAGCTCATGTTACCTATCCTTTTGTTCACAATACGTTTTTGTTATTTTTAGTCGTTATAAATTTCTAGTCGTTGTATAGAGTAAAACTGTTTTCGCTTAACTTAACCGAGGTTAATCTGCAGCCACCCCCGCGGAAAGATAAGGAATAATTTGGTCAATAATCACCTCGGCATCGACATCTCGCTTAAACGAGCTATAGGCAATTTCTGATAGTGCTTGGCTAGAAGCCATGGTGAAAACACAAGTTCCTAATGTGAAGTGCAAGCGCCAAAATAGCGTTTCCGGCGTAAGGTTTGTGTTGGCCTTGAGAACCGCTTGCGTAAACATGGCTAACGTTTCTGTGTATCGCGTTGTAATGAACCAGCGTAAGTGTCCTTGTACGTCGGTATAGCCTCGACCGACCAAAAGCATGAACCGACTCGCACCGTTAGGCTTCACTTGATTCAAACTTAACAACGGCTTTTTAAGTGCTTTGAAAACATCTTCCATCGAATGAGACTCTCGATCGTTAAGTTCATACAAGGCACTTTCAACCGCGGGCATAAACGCTTCCAAGTAACGGTTCAATACCGCTCTCACCAACGTTTTTTTGTCGCCAAAGTGGTAATTGACCGAGGCAAGATTCACATTCGCTTTACTCGTAATGGTGCGCAAAGACGTATCATTGAAGCCTTGCTCAGCAAACAAGACCTCCGCAACATCTAAGATTTTGTCCTTTGTGGTTATCTTTGCCATTTCAATCATCCGTATAAAACATACGTTTGAATATAACCCCGCAACAGCAACATAACAAGTGATTAACATCAAATATTTGAATACTGGTTAGACCAGAGAAGAGAAACACTCAATAACATTAGGAATTTACCGATAGAAATTTATTTGGATTTTTTACGAACTGAAGGGAACTAACGCCGGAAAGGTGGGTCTATTTAAAGGTAGTCAGTAATGAAGCGACAAGATACCACCTCCACTGATTTTTCATTGTTGGCTACAACGCTGCTTTTTTCTTATAAACTCCTATTTGTATGTGCCCAAACCACCATTGGTTTGGGCTTTTTTTTACCCCAAAAATCGGTTTAATCTAGCGTTACCAAAGCGATTTTGCATCTGAAAACAAAGATTTAAACCACAGTACAACCGTATCGATAATACGAGTAAAGATAGAACCCTGCTCAACACTCGATTTTGCGACTAAAGGTTCCGATATGATCTCATCGTTGCCAATTCGCCACGTTACGTTACCAACAATGTCCCCTTGTTTAACAGGCGCAATTAGCGGGGCGTAAATCTCGACGTCTTTTGATAGCTGTTTTCCTTTGCCACGAAGATAGGTGGCATAGACATCTTGTTCAAAACCTACCGAGATTTGTTTTCCTTCCCCCTTCCAGACTCGTAACGATTTCTCATCTTTATCGGCGAGGGCGAGCTGCTCTGTTTCATAGAACCTAAAACCGTAATTAAGCAGCTGTCTCGATGCCTCTACACGGGTCTGTGTACTTGGTGTGCCCATCACTACCGAGATTAATCGCATTTGCCCTTGTGTTGCTGAACTCACTAAGCTGTAACCCGCTTCCGAGGTGTAGCCCGTTTTTCCGCCATCCACGTTGAGAGAATTATCCCACAACAATCGATTACGATTGTATTGCTTAATGTCCGCCCAGGTAAAACGTTTCTCGGCATAAAGATCGTATACTTCAGGAACATCTTCGATGATGCGCCTCATTAGAACGGCCATGTTCTGTGGGGTGGTATGAATACCGTCGCCATCTAAACCATGTGCATTAATAAACTCGGTTTTGTCCATACCCAACGAGATGGCCCATTGATTCATCAACGCGACAAATCCACTTTCTGTTCCCGCAATGTGTTCTGCCAGTGCTACCGCCGAGTCGTTACCCGACTGTATGATGAGTCCACGCATCAAATCAGCAACCGTGACACTGTCACCTGGCTTGATGAACATTTTTGATGAATCTGGAAACTTCACAGACCACGCATTCTCACTAACCGCTACTGGACTATCCCAACTTGTGCGACCTGATTCAATTTCTTTACCAACCACATATGCGGTCATCAGTTTTGTTAGGCTTGCTGGTGCCAAGGCCTCATCTTGATTTCCTGATACCAAGATGCTGCCTGATTGATAATCCATCAACACGTAGCCTTTGGCATTTAATGTTGGTGGATTAGGTGTCACCAACGCATAAGCGTAAGCAGACGAACACAAAGTCATAGATGCTAACAGCAGTGACCATGATTTATTCATCCCACTGGCTCCTTAATTTACAAACGCAACCGTTCACTTTCGATAGAGGAAAGACATCGTTATGTCATCGGATCAATTCATCGAATCGTGAACGGAGCTAAAAAAGTGATTCCCCTACTCTCAAACTAGATGAAAGTCAGTGAATTCGCTTGGATTTTTTGTAAGATTTAATACATGGCTAGCTTAAGATAATGACGCCAATGGGAAGCGATGAGAGATAACGTAGGTAACGAATCACAGGAGAGTACGAGAAGGACAACATGAAGGGTGAGGCGATGGCTGTTAATGATAATCCATAAAGTAGTTACTGATAATCCATAAAGTAGGTCGCGGAGCCAACGTAGGTCTTCGCTTGATACATCGCGCGGTCAGCAATGGCGATGGCATCAGAGGAATCCCATTGAGATGCTTTACATAAGGTCACACCAATACTCATGTTGACGTTAAGGTCCTCACAGCCTTGGATCTTAAATGGATGCGAAAAGACTTGTAACAAATGTTCAGAGATACTTTCAGCATGGGGGCGATTTTTTATACCCCGCATCACCACAAGAAACTCATCCCCTCCTAATCTCGCAATAATATCTGACTGCCGTGTAAAGTCATGGATCCGCTGAGCAAGTTCGACCAAAATTTGGTCACCAATCGCATGACCATGCTTATCGTTGATGATCTTAAAGTTATCAACATCTAGATACAAGAACGCCACCGACTGACCGTAGTTTTGGTTATCAACCGTCATTTGCTGAAGCCTGCTCTCCAACAATCGTCGGTTGGGTAAATTGGTTAACGGATCTAGATTTTGCGCTTCAATCACTTTTATTTCGCGCGCTTTTCGCTCTGAAATATCTCGAACAATCGCCAATAAGTAGTCAACATTATTATATTCAACTAGATTGACACTCGCCTCCACGGGTATTTCAGAGCCATCTTTTCTTCTGTGTGTTGCTTCAATAAATTGGTTTTTTGCAAGTTTCATTTTCACAACATGCTCTTCCCATGAAGCACTGGCATCAAACAAAGGGTTGATATCAGGAACCGTCAACCGCAGTAACTCAAGCTTACTGTAACCCAGCCGTTTGTAGGCTAATTCATTGCAGTTTAGAATTTGCCCCGTCAAAGGATCGACGACATAAATAGCGTCATTGGATTTGAGTACGAGTTGTTCAAGCAACACCTCTCCGGCTTGCGACTGGCGCTCACGGGATAGGTCGCGGATTTGAGCGACAAATTGAGTGGTCACGCCGTGAGTATCTTGGTGGGCCACGATACATAAGATCGCATAGATTGTATGGCCATCTTTATGAATGTAGCGCTTAGATACTTCTATTGGCTTGGCCGGATCTTGTTCGAGCTCAATGCGAATCTTGGTGTTTAAGGCGATGTCTGACTGATGCGTAATCACGATTTCTGGGCGTGATATTTCCTCAAGTGTATACCCTAACAAGTTGAGTAGGGCGCTATTGACGTACTCTAGCTTACCATCACGATCGCTGACAATCGTTGGTATTGGAGTCACGTCAAACAGTTTGAAAATTGCATTATCTAGACTCAGAAACCTGTCCTCCGTTGAGTTGTCACCATGCTAAATCACTCAGCTGTCCCCTGCTAACAACATGGGCCTATATTCCGATTCATTTCCGGTAAAAAGAGCGAGTTTCGCTCCGCAACCATTCTATTGAAGCTTGAAATGAATCAAAATCGAACCTACTCAACATCGTTATTTACAAGATACTCAAAATTGAGACAGATCAAACTAATGTTTGATTACTCATTTTGTGGCATGTCGCATTTATCCGATACGTAATAGCATCGCCGCTTTCTTTTTTCATTTTTCGGCAAATGCTATCGGTGGCACTTCTTATGAGTATCCAACCCCAAACCACGAAGCCTAATTTAAAGATGGCAACACTGGATTTGATCCACCAGGTTAAATCCACCCTCCCTCTTTATGACGAGTCAACATTTAAATGTGGCCCAGACAGCACGTGTATTGGGTGTCCTAAAAAACTTCTCGAACTCGTAGAAACCGAAGTCAGTTACTGGGAACATTCGTTGGCACGTGGTGTTACGCCAAACTTTGAAGAGTTACGTCGGTTTGGGAAGTTATGCCATAGCGTCCGTAGAGGACTCATTCGCAACGGATTGACTCTTCTTGAGTCGTGAAATTATTTTTTTCTTTATTCGGTCTGATATCTCATCCCGTAACACACGTAGTAAGTAATTCGACAAAGGAAAACGTAGATGAAAGGACATGAGTGCATGAAGAACCGAATCCAAATACTTCAGTGTCGTACCGGACAACTGATTGGCTCGCTGTCTCTCAGTTTTTATCAAATTGAGATGCTCATCGATGAGCTCACTTCTGCTCACGTCAACGCGGAGGGTGATGAGGTTCGTCTCAATATTTACGAACAAGGGCACCTGACTCGCTCAATCAAAACCATCAAAACTGACCACATCAACCAACTCCTCATGTCAGCTTGATTCGGTCGGTGTCGAGGAGCAACGCGACGCTTGCAGCTTAAATTTCGTTCTCGCGAGATGGCAGTGAACCATGAATTTACACATCAGTGATAAATTGAGTGCGTCGATTAATCCTGTTTAGACGTAACGCTTTGCTTTTCATCATCTCTGCCTTTTTCGTCAATGCGCTGCCACTCTCCTGCGCGTGTCATCCTCCTCTTTACCTTAGCGGATATCTCTGTACTGGCCTGCACCGCCCTACTCTCTGCCCCATTCGAGTCTAAGCATGATGAACGCTTGCCCTGCGCAACGTAATACCAAGGCTTTTCAACAATAAATAATCGAAATCATTGAAATTTATTCGAATTTTATCCGGTCGAATGTCGTAGGTGTGATATTTGACTAAATTTTTTGCCCTGATTGGGCTCAATGCACTCTGACTATTGATTCTCACACGCTAAGCTTTACTATCTTTTATTAACAACTCGGCATGGTTTGCCACACTATTCACAATGGATGACAAAATGAATAAAAAAATATTCAGCACGCTCGCGCTTACTTCATTAGCCTGTGCTTTTCCGTTTCAGCTTTATGCCCAAGATTCACACGCTCAAAGTGAAGCCTGGAACGCAGTCGTAAAGGAAGCTGAGGGGCAAACTGTATATTTTCACGCTTGGGGCGGCAGTCAAGAAATAAACCGCTACTTGCAATGGGCAGGAAAAGAAATAAAACAAAAATATGGTGTCACATTCAATCACGTCAAGGTCACGGATATTGCTGAAACCAGTGCTCGTTTGCTAGCAGAAAAAGCAGCAGGTAAGAATGAAAACGGCAGTGTCGACATGGTGTGGATCAACGGTGAAAACTTCAAGTCAATGAAGGAAAACCAATTACTGAATGGGCCCTTCACTCATTCGTTACCAAGCTGGCAGTATGTTGACAAGTCTTTGCCTATCGACGTTGATTTTTCGGTACCAACAGACGGCTACGAGGCACCATGGGGGGTTGGTCAACTTGTGTTCATTCACGATACCAAGACGCTTAGAAACCCTCCGGCCTCTTATGCGGAAATGTTAAGCTATGCGCAAGCTTACCCAGGAAGACTGAGTTATCCCAAACCTCCAGAGTTTCACGGCACTAGCTTCTTAAAATCACTGCTTATCGAGCTTACTGACGATGATCCATCTCTGTCAAAACCAGTAGCTGAAGCTGACTTTGCCGGTGTCACTCAGCCTCTGTGGACCTACCTTGATGCCTTTCACAAAGTCGCATGGCGTGGCGGTAAGCAATTCCCTGCAGGCACGGCTGAATCTATTCAATTACTCGATGACGGGCAGCTCGACCTCGCCATTACGTTCAATCCAAATGCGGTATTTTCTGCCCAAGAAAATGGCAACCTCAGCACTTCAACCGCCGCTTATGCCTTGGACAGTGGTGCGTTATCTAACATCCACTTTCTCGCAATACCATGGAATGCTAATGCAAAGGCAGGTGCACTCGTCGCCATTGATTTTCTGTTAAGTCCAGAAGCTCAATCTCGCAAAGGAGACATTAAGGTGTGGGGAGACCCATCCGTACTGGAAAAACAATACTTAACCGGATCGGCCGCTAAGAGCCAATCATTTAAGTCGGTTGCAGAGCCCCACCCGAGTTGGCAGGCGGCTATCGAGCAAGAATGGCTGAAACGATATGGTAGCTAATTAATCATGTTAAGACTGTTGTACGGCGTGTTAGTCGTAGTCTGTATTTTACCAACAATACCGGGGTTACTCGGTGTTGTTATTGCGTCGCTTGGTTACATCCCACCGCTTAACCTCAATGAGTTTAACGTGAGTGGGTTTAGCCAAGTCTTCGCATGGCAAGGCGTCGAAACATCCATTTTATTGACCGTATCGACCGCCTTAGTCAGCAGTTATCTTGCGTGTTTACTGACGTTTTTCATCTTAGAAGCGTGCTGGAACCGCCCTTTTTGGAACAAGTTAGAATTAGCGTTATCACCGCTACTTGCCATGCCGCATGTGGCTTTTGCGATTGGCTTTGCTTTCCTCTTCGCGCCGACTGGTTTTGGCGTTCGAGCGGTATACGAGCTGCTTGGGGTTAACCTGCAACCTAATAATGATTCACTCGCGTGGTTAATCAAAGATCCTTACGGCATTGGCTTGACCCTCATGCTGGCGATCAAAGAAGTGCCTTTCTTGCTGCTGATGAGTATCCCAATACTAAAACAACTTAAAATTAGAGAAACGATTAAGGTCTCTTCCGCTTTGGGGTATAAACACCATGCTACATGGTGGAAAATAATCCTGCCTCAGTGGTTCACCAAAATGCGCTTTCCTATGCTGGCCGTCATCGCCTACAGCTTGTCGGTGGTCGACGTGGCACTGGTTCTTGGGCCAACAAACCCACCGACCTTTGCGGTCCTAGTATGGCAATGGTTCAATGATCCCGATCTTCATCTCTTACCACGGGCATCGGCAGGTGCAGTCATCTTATTTATGATCGCTTCACTGCTTATCGCATTTGCTCGGGTCCTTGAGCGCGCCCTGTGTATTCGCTTTAAGCAATGGCAGTACTCTGGACGTCGCGCCCCGCGTTTCCCTGGTAGGTTAGTTATATTAGCGATCATGAGTTTATTTGCGATTATCGTGCCTTTGATCGTGACATGGACCTTCGCACAGCGTTGGCGTTTTCCCGATATCATACCTAGCCAATTCACCATGAGATTTTGGGAATATGAATGGCACGGGGTCGTTGATGTCATGTCACAAAGCCTATCGATTGCGTTAGTCGCATCGACGACGGCGCTCATACTTGCCGTTGTCGGTCATGAATATCGACTTCGTTATCGATTGCAAGTCCCCGGTTTCGTCATCGCCATCCCTATGCTTATTCCTCAATTGAGTGTGTTGTTTGGGTTACAGATTGTGACGCTGGTCGTGAGTGATGGGCATTATGGATTCTGGGTATGTTGGTCACACGTATTTTTTGCTTTTCCTTTCGTTTACCTTGCCTTAGATGGACCATGGCGAAGCTATAATCATAAACTCACCCAAGTGTCATTGAGCCTCGGGAAGAGCCCAATTTACACATGGTTCCATATCAAACTGCCGCAATTATTGCCGGCAATCGTCTTTGCATGGGCGGTGGGCATCAGCGTCAGCTTGGCTCAGTATTTACCAACACTAGTACTTGGCGCTGGTCGAGTCTCCACGATTACGACCGAAGCCGTCGCGCTATCGAGCGGCTATGATCGCCGCGTGACCGCAATCTATGCCCTATTTCAAGCGTTACTTCCATTGCTATTTTTTACGCTGGCCATGTTAGTCAGTCGTCTGCATACGCGTTACCGAACACTAAGAGTGAAAGGATTAATACTGAATGAGTCTCTTGCTAGAAAACCTCGCCATCCGTAAACATGATGGTGAGGTGTTGTTTTCTGATTTCAACATTACGATTCAACCCGGAGAAATTGTCACGCTAATGGGGCCAAGTGGCTGCGGTAAATCAACGCTACTTGATGTCATCGCTGGTCATTTATCGCCAGCGTTCACGTACTCTGGTCACGTGCGGTTAAATGACAAAGCGATCGATACGCTACCCGCGCACGAAAGGCGAGTCGGGATCTTGTTCCAAGATGACCTACTGTTTCCGCATTTAAACGTATGGGAAAACCTCGCCTTTGCACTGCCCAATACCATCAAAGGACAGACACGAAAAGAAGCCGCATTGGCAGCGCTAAAAGACATCTCACTGACGCAACTTGCTCAGCATTTTCCTGAACAATTATCAGGAGGTCAGCGAGCAAGGATCAGCCTGACAAGGATGCTACTCGCTCAGCCGAATGTCGCCTTACTTGACGAGCCTTTTAGTAAACTGGATAAAACGTTACGTGGTCAGTTTCGGGACTGGGTTGTAGAGCAACTGTCTATCGCCAACATCCCCGCGTTGATGGTGACCCACGATCGTGATGACATTCCAACCAATAGCCGAGTGTTTGACTGGCCTTGGGAGAAGCACCATGCTTGATCGCGTTAGTGTTAAACTGATTCGCTGGCCATTATCTGAGGGCGCTAAGCGCTTAGATAGATATGGCATCACCGCCAATCAAACGACGTTGTTTGGTTTTTTGCTGGGTTGTCTTGCCTTTCCTGCGCTCGTGACTGAGCAGTACACACTTGCCTTGGTGTCCATCGTACTCAATCGTATTTGTGACGGGCTTGATGGCGCCATCGCGCGTATTCAAGGAATATCCGATGCCGGTGGTTTTTTGGATATCAGCCTAGATTTCTTGTTCTATTCTCTTATCCCATTTGGGTTTGTTCTCGCGGCACCTGAAAGCAATGCTATCGCAGGCGCTTTTCTCATTTTTTCTTTTATTGGCACTGGGTCGAGCTTTTTAGCCTTTGCCGTTATGGCAGGAAAAAGAGGGATTGAAAACCCTGTGTATCAACACAAATCGCTCTATTATATGAGCGGGTTAACGGAAGGCACCGAGACCATTGGTTGCTTTGTCATACTCTGCTTATTCCCACAATATTTTTCGGCCATTGCAGTAACGTTTGGCATCGCATGTTGGTTCACCACATTCACTCGTATCTATTCAGGATTCCATACACTACGAGCGGCAGAGGTCGACGAGCAGAACACGGGTGAGTCTTAGTCATTGAAAAGCGATTGAAAAGCGATTGAAAAGCGATTGAAAAGCAGGAAATTATGACACAGCCCAGATTGTGATTGCCTCACGGTGTCGTTAATATGATAAAATTCACCGGTTATTTTTAGTCTTAGCAATGTAGGATATAACATGTCTTCTGATTACACTGGTTCTAGCTCTGCGTACGCCCGCCAAGAAAGTGGTTATCGTGAGAAAGCGTTGAAACTCTACCCATGGGTATGTGGAAACTGTGCCCGTGAGTTTGTCTATTCCAATCTTCGTGAACTGACGGTTCACCACAAAGACCACGACCACACAAATAACCCTAACGACGGCAGCAACTGGGAGCTTCTGTGTCTGTATTGCCACGATCATGAGCACTCTAAGTACACTGACCATGAACGTTACGGTAGCGAGATAAAACCGGGACAAGATGAGCATGAAAGTGCGACTCACAACCCATTCGCTGATCTTGCAAAAATGATGAAAAAGTAAGGTGTGGTGCTAGGTACTAGGTACTAAACCAAAAAACACGAATAGCAGATAATAAAAAAGGATACCAATTGGTATCCTTTTTCGTTACTTACCGATGCGTGTTAAACATCAACTTCGTTTATTAAACGTCGTAAGTCGTCGATGCAGTATCGCCGCCTGTACCCGTCCAGTTTGTGTGGAAGAATTCACCACGTGGACGGTCAGTACGCTCGTAAGTGTGAGCACCGAAGTAGTCACGTTGAGCTTGTAGAAGGTTCGCTGGAAGACGAGCCGTAGTGTAGCCGTCTAGGAATGTTAGTGCAGACGTCATACATGGCATTGGGATACCCGATTCCATAGACTTAGCTGCAACTTTACGCCAAGCGCCCATGCAGTTGTCTAGGATGCCTTTGAAGTATGCATCTGAACCTAGGAATGCGATCTCTGGGTTCGCTTCGTACGCATCACGAATGTTGCCTAGGAATGCAGAACGGATGATACAACCACCACGCCACATAAGCGCAACGTTACCGTAGTTGAGGTCCCAACCGTTTTCGTTCGACGCTTCACGCATTAGCATGAAACCTTGAGCGTAAGAGATGATCTTAGAAGCCAGTAGAGCCTGACGGATGGCATCCACCCACTCTTGCTTGTCGCCTTCAACTGGAGCAACAGTCTTGCCGAACAGCTGCTCAGCTTCAACACGTTGGTCTTTAAGTGCAGACAGGCAACGAGAGAATACCGACTCAGTGATTAGCGTTAGTGGGATACCCATGTCTAGCGCGTTAATACCCGTCCACTTACCCGTGCCTTTTTGGCCAGCTGTGTCTAGGATTTTCTCTACTAACGCTTCACCGTCTTCATCTTTGTAGCCAAGGATGTCAGCCGTGATTTCTACTAGGTAGCTGTCTAGCTCCGTTTTGTTCCAATCAGCAAATACCGCCTGCATTTCGTCGTGGTTCATACCTAGGCCATCTTTCATGAACTGGTAGGCTTCAGTGATAAGCTGCATGTCACCGTATTCGATGCCATTGTGAACCATCTTAACGAAGTGACCAGCACCATCGTTACCCACCCAATCACAACAAGGCTCACCTGCGTCAGTTTTCGCAGAGATACCTTGGAAGATAGGCTTAACCGCTTCCCAAGCTTCAGGAGAACCGCCTGGCATGATTGAAGGACCAAAACGCGCACCCTCTTCGCCACCAGAAACACCCGTACCAATGAAGTAAATGCCTTTCTCGCGAAGCGCGGCAACACGACGGTTAGTGTCTGGGAAGTTAGTGTTACCACCATCGATGATGATGTCGCCTTTGTCTAGAAGCGGGACAAGCTTGTCGATGAACGTGTCTACCACGTCACCAGCACGAACCATAAGCATCACTTTACGTGGTGTTTCTAGCTTATCAACCAGCTCTTCTAATGAGTAAGCGCCAACAATGTCAGTGCCTTTCGCAGGGCCTTCTAAGAATTCGTCAACTTTGGCAGCAGTACGGTTATGCGCCACAACTTTAAAGCCGTGATCGTTCATGTTTAGGATAAGGTTCTGACCCATTACAGCCAAACCAATTACACCAATATCACCTTTCATCGTTCTCTCCATTAATTCGGCAACTTAACTTGCTGCGATTAAGTTATATTTCACTTCACTCCGACAGAAACCACCGTTCTGCCGGATAAATTATGTGCGATTACAGTTCGCAGTAATCGGTATCTGTTAGGTTTTTACAAGGGAAACGCCATGCACGACCATCGTTGTGCAACAGTTGGTCGCACTCTTTTGGTCCCCACGTGCCACACGCGTAGCCATAAAGCGCCTGAGGACCTTGCTTGAAGTCCAAGATAGGTTGTACGAATTCCCAACACGCTTCCACTGCATCAGTACGTGCAAACAGCGTAGCATCACCGTTGAGCGCATCAAGTAATAACCGCTCGTAAGCCGTAAGCATTTGTGTCTCTTGCAGCGAAGCATAGTGGAAATTCATTTTCACTTCTTTGGCATTAAAGCCAACACCAGGTTCTTTCAAACCAAAGCTCATTTGAATGCCTTCATCTGGCTGGATACGAATAACCAGTTTGTTTTCTGGCGCATTTTTACCAAATACTGGGTGGGGTGTTTGTTTAAAGTGGATAACCACTTCAGTCACCCGTGTCGGAAGGCGTTTACCCGAGCGCACATAGAACGGCACGCCGTTCCAACGCCAGTTATCGATAAACATTTTTAAGCCAACGTACGTTTCCGTCCTAGAGTCATTCGCGACACCATGCTCGTCACGGTAACTAGGCAGAAATTGACCACGTACGTTTGATTCCGTGTATTGGCCTAGTACTAGGTTGTCACGAAGATCATCTTCAGACAGAGGACGCAAACATTGCAGTACTTTAACCACTTCGTTTCGGATCGCGTCTGCATTAATTTGAGCTGGCGATTCCATGCCCACCATTGCTAACACCTGAAGCAGGTGATTTTGGAACATGTCACGAACCGCACCAGAACCATCGTAGTAACCGCCACGCTCTTCAACCCCAAGGAATTCAGCGCCGGTAATCTCGACATAATCGACATACTGGTGATTCCATAACGGTTCAAACATCGCATTGGAGAAACGTAAAACCAAAAGGTTTTGAACCGTTTCTTTCCCTAAGTAATGGTCAATACGGTAGATTTGGTGTTCTTGAAAGTGCTCGTGGATTTCTTTGTCTAGCTTACGTGCCGATGCAAGGTCATAACCGAATGGCTTTTCGATGATCAGGCGCTTCCAACCTTCTGTTTCATCGTTCAGTCCGTGCGCGGCAAGGCTAGCTGGGATAATGCTGTATAGGCTTGGCGGGGTCGCCAAATAAAACAAGGTATTACGTTGCTCAAAGCCATACTTATCAGCCAGATCATCTAGTCGAGTAGACAGCTTGGCGTAATCTTGTGTATCAGAGGTATCGATCGCTTGATAATGAAGGAACTCACAAAACGCATCAAGCGATTCTGGTTCTGTCTTTTCCATTTCTTGAAGCGATTTCTTGAGCTTTTCTCGGTACGACTCGTCACTGTATTGTGTGCGACTGACACCAAGAATTGCGAATGATTTTGGCAGCTGATTGCTGGCAAACAAATGGTAAAGTGCAGGGATCAACTTACGGTAAGTAAGGTCGCCTGAAGCACCAAAAATAACGATGCTGCTGTTTTCAGGGATTACCATCTTTTTTCCTTTAACAATGGGGGCAATGGTTTAGCGGACGCAATGTTAACAGCGTGCCAGATAAAATGAAAATAAGTTTTACCTATTCAAAGGATAGGTAAATTCACTTAATTAATGACATCTGACCACTAAAACGCAAACGTTTCACTATCAATATGAAACATGATTAACTTCAAGCAGAAGAATCCTATTGATTATTGGTCACTTCATAGCAAAAAATCAAACAATTGCCAAAATTTACAAACAAATAATAATCAAATCCAAATTTTAACAATATAATAGAGAAGTCAATCGACGAATTTGCGACAAAAACAGTGAGACAGTCAATATGCTTTCAATTTTCGAAATATACAAAATAGGTGTCGGCCCTTCAAGTTCACATACGAACGGCCCCATGATCGCCGGATACGAATTTACCCAACTGCTCGCTTCAGAGATCAATAACGTCACTCGAATTCAAGTCGATTTGTACGGTTCACTCTCACTGACTGGCATCGGTCACCATACCGATCGCGCCACCATTCTTGGTTTACTGGGTAATCGACCTGATACGATTAAAATCACCAGTGCCAATGAAGCCATGCGCGCGGCTATTAAAGAAGGCACATTGGCATTGTCGGGCCAAAATGACATTGCGTTTAACTTCAAAAAGGACATCCTTTTCCACGAAGAAAACCTGCCAATGCATGAAAATGGTATGACTATTTCGGCCTTTGATGCTGATGGTAACCGCCTTGCTTTTGAAACCTATTACTCCATTGGCGGCGGCTTCATCGCAACTGAAGATGAGCTAAAGTTCGGAAAAAAAACCAAAACGACAGAGGTTGAATTTCCGTTTTCTAGCGCAGACGAAATGCTTGAGAAGGCAGAGAAAAGCGGCATGAGCCTAGGGGGATTCATTCTTCGCAATGAAGTATCATTCACGAGTATGGAAGACATTGATGCCAAAGCCGAACAAATTTGGCGCGTCATGATGCGTTGCATGGAGCGTGGCTTTGAAACCGAAGGTATCTTAGACGGCGGCCTTAATGTCACTCGTCGTGCGCCTAATCTACTGAAAAAGTTAGAAGCCAATGCGGCGATAGAAAATGATCCAATGGAAATCCTCGATTGGATTAACCTGTTTGCGTTTGCGGTAAGCGAAGAAAACGCGGCTGGCGGACAAGTCGTCACCTCCCCGACCAATGGCGCTGCGGGTGTCATTCCGGCGGTATTGATGTATTACCATCGCTTTATTAAAGAGCTCGACACGAAACAATTGAAAGACTTTCTTGCCGTCTCTGGAGCTATCGGTATTTTGTACAAGACGAATGCTTCTATCTCTGGTGCAGAGGTGGGTTGCCAAGGCGAAGTCGGTGTTTCATCATCCATGGCCGCAGCGGGCTTAACGGCGCTTCGTGGCGGTAGTAATGAACAAATCTGTATTGCGGCTGAGATTGCGATGGAACACTCACTCGGCATGACCTGCGACCCGATCGGTGGCTTGGTTCAAGTTCCGTGCATCGAGCGAAATGCAATGGGCGCAATGAAGGCGATCAACGCCTCCCGCATGGCGTTAAAGCGCACTAGCAAATGTCTTATCTCGCTCGATAAAGTGATCGAAACCATGTATCAAACCGGCAAAGACATGCATAAAAAATATCGAGAAACCTCTCAAGGCGGTTTGGCATTGATTCATCTTGCCCCACCTTGTGAGTAAGGCCAGTAACATCGACGAGTAAATCAATGGTGGGTTGAATTGGCGTCTCCCCTGCCTATTAACCTCTCGCTAACGACACAAAGAAAGGCGGCCAATGGCTAATGCCGTTCACTTAAGA
>NZ_JBFROV010000057.1:0-1303 GCF_041471725.1 Vibrio sp. 10N.261.51.F12
CAGGGCAAGATCATGAAAGCCCATTATGGGACAAGGGTTCAAGCGTGATGAGATACTCCCCAAAAATACCGTGAACATCTCAAAATAACAACTTAATAAACGAGCGATTTGACGATCAATATTGGCTGTGATCATATACTATCTTTTGAAAGGTATATGGCATGGACGAAAAAAGCCTCTTGGAACACATTTCAGTTATTAGAGATCCTCGTCAATCGTGGAAAATAGAACATACACTAGCGGATATTATTTTCCTGATGGTCGCTGCAGTAATAGCAGGAGCTGAAGGTTGGGAGGATATTGAGGACTTTGGTGAAGATAACTTAGAGTGGCTTCGTCAATATGGTGATTTCATTAATGGTATCCCAGTTCACGATACAATAGCTCGAGTTATTAATCTTATATCAGCCAAGCAATTACAACGGTGTTTCTCATCCTGGATGCAAGATTGTCATGATGTAACCTCAGGCGAAGTTATTGCAATCGATGGTAAGACGCTCAGAGGTACTTATAACAAAGACAAGCGTTGTGGTGCTATCCATATGGTCAGTGCGTTTAGCGCGGCAAATCAAGTTGTTCTTGGGCAAGTAAAGACATCCGAAAAGAGTAATGAGATTAAAGCAATACCAGAGCTGCTCGAACTTTTATCAATTCGTGGATGCATTGTTACCATTGATGCGATGGGCTGCCAGAGGCAAATAGCAGAGAAAATAGTAAGTAAGGGAGCTGACTATTTATTAGCAGTGAAAGGAAATCAAAAACGGCTTGAAGAAGCAATATCAGAAATATTTAATTCGCGGACAATAAATACGTTTGGCGGCGATAAATATGTCACTCAAGAAAATGGCCATGGTCGCACTGAAACACGAGTCAGTATGGTTGAACACAATACTGATTTTTTGGGAGACTTAGCGTTTAATTGGTCCAATTTATCAACTGTTGGTGTTGTATTTTCAATTCGCCAAGAAGGTGACAAGCTACCAGAAACGATGCAAGTTAAATACTACATCAGTTCAGCGTCACTGAGCGCAAAAACTTTGCTTGAAAATACCAGAGCACATTGGAGCATCGAGAATCAAATGCATTGGCGCTTGGATGTTGGCTTCAATGAAGATGCTTGTCGAATACGCAGAAAGCAAGCAGGAGAAAACTTTGCTGTGGTGCGTCATATCGCTTTAAATTTACTCACAGCAGAAAAATCATTTAACGGTGGGATCAAGAGGAAGCAGAAGAAAGCAAATAGAAGCAACGCTTATCTTTCTCAAGTCCTTGCAGGGCAAGGGGCTTCGTAATCTTGCCCTGA
>NZ_JBFROV010000058.1:0-20502 GCF_041471725.1 Vibrio sp. 10N.261.51.F12
AAGTAGTTCTCTCAAAGTTATTCCTTTAACGACACTGCTGTGAAAACCTTTAGGAAAAAAATAGAAAAAAGGCGAAAAAGTTATCGTTTGACTAAGATTTGAGCAAACAGTAAAAAACACACAAAAAGGGGTAAAGTTTACCAAAGGAGGGTCGACAACATCTGGTTTGTCATAATACAGCGGGGCAAAGAGTCGCATTTACTTTGCTTTAGAAAAAGAAAAAGCCCCTTTTCCTTTGAGAGAACTGGGGCTGGGTGGTCGCCAGAGGCTGCGTGGAGATCAAGAGAAATGAACGCAAACCGGCAAACCGAACATACCTTGTTACCGTATTAGGGCAGGTTGTGAGAGAGAGCCCCAACACCTTCGCAAGATATGCATGCCTGTAAGTGATGATAGATTGCCACGTCTGGCGGCTATCACTCTTACTTAACTTACGCTGTTTACTACTGGAGTAAGGTCATCGCAGAGTTAGGCAACTGTTTCGCTTGAGCAAGAATCGATGTACCCGCTTGTTGCAGGATTTGATTCTTAGTCATCGCGGTTGTTTCTTTAGCAAAGTCGGTATCTTTAATACGGCTATTAGACGCATCAACATTCTCTTGGACATTTGCTAAGTTATTAATACTGTGGCTTAACCGGTTCTGCTTCGCCCCGAGATCAGCGCGTTGCGAGTCCACATACTTCAATGCCGAATCAATCACTGAGATACCATTTTGGGAACCCGCGACTGTCGTCATATCAATATCTTGAACCGTGGTATTGATTGCTTGGTTGCTTAAACCGAGATCAGACGCGAGACCACCAGAAATCGATAGGTCACCCTCTAAATCAGGCTCAGCAATAAAGATTTGTAGCTCACCATCGTCACCAACAGAGGCATTAATCTTGTCCGATTGACCATTGATGTAAGTCGCTAGTTGCTCAATATCATCACCTGGTTTTGCCAGAATATCGACTGAGATTTCTTCGCCACTTTTTGTGACAAACTCAAATTTCAAATCGCTTGCATCAGGCGGCACTGACCAGTTTTTATCCTTGCCATTCTCAGCTAAGAATGTTGAGCCACCCATGCGGAAATCATCCGCACGAATGCTGGTTAAGCCCATGATCATCGCTTCACCTGAATTGGCACCAATTTGGAATGACGCATCACCAAAGGATCCATTCAGCAAGCGGCGACCACCAAATGAGGTCGTTTCAGCGATACGATTCAACTCGGCTTGTAAAGCCGTTGATTCTTCATTGATCGCCTGACGCTCAGAAGGGGAGTTAGTGCCGTTTGAGGATTGAATCGCCAGATCTCGCATTCTTTGTAAGATATTGGTTGATTCATTCATCGCACCTTCCGCCGTCTGCGCTATCGAAATACCATCATTGGCATTACGCATCGCGACATCTAAACCACGCGACTGCGCAGTAAGACGGTTAGAAATCTGTAAACCCGCGGCATCGTCTTTCGCACTATTGATCTTATGACCAGACGAAAGGCGTTCCATTGAGGTGTTTAAATCCCCAGAGGCTTTATTTAAATAACGTTGTGCGGTCATTGCCGACACGTTAGTACTGACTGTCACTGCCATTTTGCTCTCCTAAATGAGTTCGCAAACGTTCAAGATGGATTGCGAAGTGGTCAGCATTGCTCTCATAAGGAAATGCACTGACCGACAACATCCATCTGATACCCCGTATCAGATGGAGTATCTATTCATAAAAACCAACGAACTCCGTTAGCCTTGTTGCTCGTACTACCATACAAAAGCAATTAATATGCCAAAAACAAAACTTTCATTTAATTCAACAACAAACCTTTAACTATCCTATTGTTACAGGGAATTCCATTCAAAAAAATGATAGCCCATCTCAATACATCAATAATGTGGCAACAGAATCGCGGTAAATATTGCCGCTTTATCAACCTACGCTCATATGGCAGTGCACATACGGCAACCGAGGTCGTATTCTTTCTTTTATTGAACATCACCGAGACTAGAAATTAAATGTCATCGAGACTATAGATAATTAAATAATGTCAGGTCTTTCGTTTTACCAAATGCTAATTGCGATGCTTGTAGCGCCCTTGAGTTTTCTTCAAACTCAATCACGGCCTTCGAGTAATCAAGGTCTTCAAAATTACTCTTGGAACGTGCTAACGAAATTTTGAAATCTTCATTTTGCTGCTCTTGAGTATCGAGCGTATTCAGCCTTACACCAACGTCGGTTCTGGCTTTTGTTAGATGTAAAAACGCGGTATGAAACTCTTCAGTCACTTGATGCAGTTTTGCATTAGCAGAGGCATCCGAAACGTCATAATCCAAGGCGTCAATGGCATCTCGAAACGTGTCAAACACACTAAAGCTTTCTCTAGGCGCCAAGACAATGGCATCACCCGCCGTGATCTGCCCTTTCACTCGTAAACTGAACCCGTCATGTTCAATGCCTGCTTTGGGATCATAGTCCCCAGCTTTTACTACCGAGCCATTTCGCTCGAGCTGATAACCAAACTGCGCCTTACCCATATCGACAAAGGTGACCTTGTATTCACTGTCGTCATTCACCTTATTGTTGGTCGCTTTATCTAGGAGCAACTCAGACGCATTTTGTAACTGGTAGCTGGGTTTGTAGTCTCCAAACGGATTCTCGATTTCCATGAACAACTTGCTGCCAGGGTAATTAATTGGCATCTCCATACTATTAGAGATGCGCATTTTTCGCTGATAGTCGTCACCGGCGTAGGCCATCTTCCCTTGGTTATCAGTAAAAAATGGCTGCGTTTTAGGCTTAGTACCCGCAAACGTGTAGTTACCAGACTCGT
Organism: Vibrio sp. 10N.261.51.F12; assembly: GCF_041471725.1. Lineage (NCBI taxonomy): Bacteria > Pseudomonadati > Pseudomonadota > Gammaproteobacteria > Vibrionales > Vibrionaceae > Vibrio > Vibrio sp. 10N.261.51.F12. The sequence goes on from NZ_JBFROV010000058.1 coordinate 2,813, forward strand.
CTTGATTGTTGGCGAGCGCGAGAAAGTTCTTAGCAAGCTCTTGTAATTCACGCGCCTTAGCGCCTCGGTCTTCTGGTGATAACGCACCATTGATCGATTCCATGGTGAGTCGTTTCGCATTGTCGGAAAACTGCTCTGTTTCTCTGATCATCACCTCTTGGTGTTCTAGGCGATTACGCGACAGTACAATCGCGTCAGTAAATTGGTCGAGCTGCTCAGTTTGTTGCCCGACTTTTTGCAGGTAATGAATCGCCAACGGGTCATCCGCTGGTTTTTGAAGCTGCTTGCCAGAGGCCAATTGAGCTTGATTGTGATGGATTTTGTTCTCTTGCTTACGCATGTCATTTTGCACAGTTTGATAGCTGTGAAAACTGGAGATTCGGTTCATCATAAGTTAGTGCTCCTACCTCAACTGCAAGATAGTGTCGAAGGTTTCATTGGCAGCCTGCATCACTCGAGAGGACGCCATATAAGCTTGTTGAAACTTCATCATATTCGCAGCCTCTTCATCGAGATTAACCCCAGAGATAGACGCAACACGGCTTTGTGCCGCTTCATGCTCAAGCTCAGCTACTTCCTGTAAACGCGTCGCCGTTGACGCTTTTAAACCAACGTCAGTATTGAGATTGTGATAAACATCAATAATGGTCGATTCGTTACCATTCATGGTCTTATTACGCTGGATATCGAACATTTTACGTAAGTTACCATTGTCCCCTTCAGAAGGAGTGAGGTTAGCGGTAAACTTATCATTAGGCATAGCGCCAGCCGTTAATCTAAACTCTGTGCCCAACACGGAAACCGGCTCGGAAGGCGGGTAAGGTTGTGGCGCTAATAACAGATTTCCTTTGGGGTCAGTTACCGCAAACTCTTGACCAGAGGGGGAGACATGCACTTCAAACTCGCGTAACTGCCCTACTGCCAACATTGTAAATTTAGCGGTACCTTGCGCTTCGGTCGTCGATGCCTCAAAACTGTGTGCTGCTATCGTTTTAGGATCGCTAGTGGCCATCTGAATATCCGCGGCGCCAGTACGAGTCGGCCTAATCAGCAATTTTTCACCTGCTGTCGGAGGATTACGAATATCGATAATCATGCCATCGATATAGAAAGCTCGGCCGTCAATATTCAGCTCAGCGTTAATCGTGTCACCATCGGGTTTCGTCACGGTATAATTGGAGCCATTGTATTTTAGGGCATATTCACCGCCCTTTAATGCATTGGTGTTCTCGATGTATACCGCCACTTCAGCATTTGACTGTGGCGTTCTTACCACACGAGATAGGGCTATCGCCTCACTATTGGTATCAATGAACATGTCAGCACCGACTTGACCATTAAGATCAAGCCCCTGATTTTGTAGCTTATTAACCTCAAAGCTAAATGCCGTGGCCACGCGTCCTAATTCATCCATGATATAGGGTATTTCTTGGTCTCGAAGCTCAAACATCGCTTCAATCTTGCCGCCAATATCGGTAGAAGTAATGGGTTTTATCCCCTTACCTTCCACCATGGCCAATCGGCGCTGGTGGACATCGGGATCGCCATCAACCATCTTTAACTGACTAGACTCCGTACCTGATACAAGAGTATGTCCGCTACCAATATGAACATTAAACCCTTCGGCATTTTTTCGTGGTGTAACAGTGACCTTGGTGTATTCCGACAACTCTTTTACAAGATTCTCGTGTGTATCCATCAAGTCGTTATGCGGGCCTGGTGTTTTCATCATTAATCGATGAATATCACGGATTTCTACCGCGATTTGATTGACACGCTCGACGCCCATTTCCAGTTTTTTATTTGCCGTATCGGCTTGCTGACGCACCGTTTCATGGACGTTATTCAGTGTTTGTCTAATCTGATTGGCTTTCTCTAACACTACCTTTCGAGCACCTACATCATTGGGCGTATCGGCCAGTGTTTTCACTGAGCTAAACCAATCATTAAGGTTCTCAGGAATTTTCTTGGAGGCAACCGAAGACAACATCCCCGACATAAGATCGAGATTGCTTAGGTTTTCATTGCGATAGTTCACTTGTGTCGTTGCCACATTCAGCTCTTTAACGGCAAACTGATCCCATGAGCGGCGAACATTTTCCACATGCACACCCATTCCATAGGTTTGACCACCAAATTGCCTAGGGCTATTGGTACCTTGAACCACAGACTGCCGACTATAACCTTCTGTATTTGCATTAGAAATGTTATGACCGGTGGTGTTTAACTGTCTCTGAGCTGTCAGGACGCTTTGCGTACCTAAGTTCAGAAGATCTGACGCCATATCGCCCCCAAAAACTTCAATTAGCGTAACTAAATCCGCAAGTTACGCTGTACTGAACAATAAAATGCAATATGTATGCCGTTGTGATAACTCTAAGAAAAATTTCTCATTGTTTTACGGCACTCAATCACTGCGCACGACATTTAATGGGCACTATAGATACTAAAATCCCAGCTCTAGGCCGGGATTTTATGTTCTTTTAAATGCGTGATGCGGCTAACGAGTCGTCATATTGTCGATTTGTGCTTTGACTCTTAACACCTTGTCGGCGTAGCTAGGGTCGGTTGCATAACCAGCTTGATGAACGTCGCGAATGAACGACTCAGAACCACTGTCTCGCTTTAATGCCGATTGATAGCGTGGGTTATCATTAAGGAATTGAACGTAATCATTAAAGCTGTCTTCATAAGAACGGTAGGAACGAAACGCCGCGCGTTCTTGAACGGGTACATTTTGATGATACTCAAGCGTTTGGGTGGAAACCTTGTCACCGTCCCAACTGCGATCAGCTTTAATATTGAATAAGTTGTTACTGCTGCCCTGACTATTACTCACCACTTTTTTACCCCAGCCGGTTTCTAATGCTGCTTGAGCAAGCAAAAGTGACGGGTCAACACCTAACGACTTAGCGGCCCTATCAGCGTAGGGTTTCAGCGATTCTACGAATTTTTCTGGCGTGTTAAAGTCAACAGGCTGTGCTTGTTGACGATTATTAAGCCCAAGTGTCGCAGCGGTTTCACGAGCCTTCGCCTCATCATATGGCATTTGCAACGTGCTATGAAATGCCTCATTGCGCATACGAATCTCGCCACCAGCAGACGCTTCATCTTCCGTGCTTTGTCCTGCACTAAGTTGAGCCACAATCATATCGGCGAGCCCCATGGATCCTGAAGAACTCAGTTCACTCGCCATTTGGTCATCCAGCATTTGACGATAGAACTGCTCATTCTGGCTGTTCATCATATCCGACTCAAAATGGGTATTAGCATCTCGCATCGATTTCAACATCATTGAGGTAAAAATCGACTCGAACTGGGTTGCCGCGGCACGTAACGCCGCTTTATCATCGCCTTTGTCACCGCTAGTAGCTTGTTGACGAAGCTTATCTAGGCTACTGATATCATGGATAAAACCGACATCATTAGGGTTTTTAATCATTAATGAGTTCCCAATTAAATCACGATGAGCTGGCCTTCGATGGCCCCAGCTTGTTTTAGTGCTTGTAGTATTGCCATCAGATCAGACGGCGCGGCGCCAACCTCATTAACCGCTCTAACAAGATCATCCAGTGTCAGACCCGGCTCAAACTTAAACATTTTGCCATCGCCTTCTGTCACCTGAATATCCGAGTTTGGTACCACGACCGTTTCACCACCGGAGAATGCTCCCGGCTGGCTCACTCGCAAGTTTTCTTTTATTGCGACGGTCATACCACCGTGAGTAATTGCTGCCGCTTTCAAGCGAACATGCTTGCCAACCACAATCGTACCCGTACGAGAGTTGACGATAATCTTAGCGCCGCCGTCAGCAGTATCAAATTCAACGTTTTCTACCGCCGATAAGAAGGCAACGCGCTGGCTTAGGTCACGCGGAGCTCTTACTCGTACTGATGTGGAATCCATTGGGCTGGCCATTTGCGGGCCAAGAAAATTATTGATCGCATTCGACATGTTTTGCGCGGTAGTAAAATCAGACTCAAGTAGATTAAAGGTAATGTAATCCCCTCGCGAGAATGGGCTTGGGATTTCACGCTCGACACTCGCACCACTTGAGATCATACCAACTACGGGGTTGTTGCCAACAATCTTAGATCCATCAAGGCCTTCTGCACTGAAACCACTCACGACTAGGTTACCTTGTGCTACCGCGTATACTTCACCATCAAGGCCTTGCATAAAGGTTTGCATCAAGGTCCCGCCACGCAGGCTTTTTGCCGCACCAATCGACGATACGGTGACGTCTACCCTTTGTCCCGGTTTTGAAAATGCAGGCAGCTCTGCTGTCACGATGACCGCCGCGACATTTTTAAACTTAGGCTTGAAACCAATTGGCATTTGAATACCAAATCGCTCCAACATCGAACGGAAACTTTGCTCAGTAAAAGGTGTTTTTTCACCTGTGCCTGGTAAACCCGTGACAAGGCCATAACCCACCAGTTGGTTACTCCGCACCCCGGCAACTTCTGCCACATCTTTGATGCGTGCCGCTTGCACCGTTGCCGCGGCAAAACAGAGCCCTAAAAGTAAAAACGCAAACTTTTTCATGATGTTACCCCAAATACAAACAAACCCTCATAGGAGAGGGTTTGCCGCTTTCGATTCGTTAAAAACCTATCCTATAGAGAGACATTAAAGAATCGTGCCAAGAATCCAGGTTCTTGCATATCTTGTTGTGTTCCGGTGCCAGAATATTGAATTCGAGCATTAGAAATACGATTGGACGCAATGGTATTATCGAACTCAATATCGTCAGGGCGTATGGTGCCGCTCAAACGAATGTATTCATCGCCAGTATTCAACGTCAGCCATTTTTCACCGCGAATAATGAGGTTTCCATTGGCCAGCACTTCAATCACCTCTACGGTGATTGAACCCGACAAACTGTTACTCTGGTTCGCAGACGCGTTACCTTTAAAGTTATTGTCGTTTTTCAGTTCATAGGAGAAGTCATAATCGTTAATGGTCACTGGTCGACCGCCGACCGCCAAAGGGTCCATTGACGAATCATTTTTCTTAGATAAATCTGCATCCGAGCTTTTCGCCGCTTTTGTTGCTTCGTCTAGAGTAACCGTAATAATATCGCCCAAGCCACGTGGCTTAGAATCATCATACCAATCTCGAGAATAGTCCGTATTAAACAGTGAACCGGTGGCGGCAGCGTAATGTTCTGGTTTGTTTTTTGGATGAATGGGTGCCCATGCAGGGTCATCGGCAACAGGATCCGTTCTCCCTCTCAACGTATCAACAATTCCTGTAGACTGAGTACGGTCGCCTTCTACCGCATCCACAGCTGTCGTACTGTCAGCCACTTCGTCCACTGTTTCTTGCGGTCCAAACTGAGCACACCCCGACAGTATAGCTAGCAAGGAAATACAGATAAGTTTTTTCATGGGCTTGAATCCTATCAAGTAGCGAAATGTCTGTTGCTTGTTGTTTGTCTGTTTAATGGGACCTATCGATTTATCGAGGTCATTTAAACGACAGTAATTAATTCAACGGCAATAATTAAGTGAATAACAACCGCTACATAATTGACAAATATAGAAATAAATTACAGCTGTTGAGTCGCGAAACTCATCATTTTATCAACGGAAGAGATAACTTTTGAGTTCATCTCATAAACGCGCTGAGCTTCAATCATGTTCACCAACTCTTCCGTGACGTTCACGTTCGAGCTTTCCAGCATAGACTGACGAATCTGACCAAAGCCATCAAGACCTGGTACGCCTTCGTTAGGATCGCCACTGGCACCTGTTGGTAAGTAAAGGTTTTGTCCAATCGGCTCTAAACCGCCTGGATTAATAAAGTCGACAGTCGTAATGTTACCCACAACTTGGTTATCTTGTTGACCACGGACTCGAACCGACACCTCTCCATCCGTACCCACGGTGACTGAAATAGCATCCTCGGGAATGGCCACTTCTGGCTCTAGGGAATAGCCCGAGCCGGAGGTCACAATGATACCTTCATCGTTAAGGGTAAACTGGCCGTTACGGCTATATCCAATATTGCCGTCTGGCATCAAAACTTGGAAAAAACCATCGCCTTCAATCATCATATCCATACTGTTAGAGGTGGTTTGAGCATTACCCGGTGTATGAATCTTTTGCGTTGCGACTACTTTAGAACCCGCGCCGAGCATAAGCCCAGATGGCAACTCCGTGTTTTGCGAAGACTGACCACCAGGTTGATTAATATTTTGATAAAACAGATCTTCAAATACCGCACGGCTTTTTTTATAGCCAACGGTTGAGGCATTCGCCAAGTTATTTGAAATCGTTGAGATATTGGTTTGCTGAGCGTCTAAGCCCGTTTTACTTACCCATAGTGCCGGATGCATCGTATTCCCCTAATCCTATTAACCCATGCGAAGCAAGGAGTCAGACGCCTTGTCCATGTCTTCTGCCGATTTCATAAGCTTGACTTGCATTTCAAACTGACGCTGTAAGTCAATCAAACTGGTCATCTCTCCTACTGGATTAACGTTGCTGCCTTCGACAGCGCCCGTCATCAGTTGGACATTACCGTCTAGGCCATAACCTAATTCAGGGTTCTTATTACGAAATAAGCCATTGGTATCTTTGAATAACGAGCGATTGTCTGGATTGGTTAATTTAATGCGGTCGACAATTTCCATTTCATCGGCTGGCGCATCTTGCGGAATCACCGAGACGGTACCATCACGACCAATTTCTATCTTTTTAAGCGGAACGGGCACCGTAATCGGTGTACCACGCTCACCCAATACAAGATGACCATTGCTGTTACTCAATAAACCGTTTTGATCGACTTGAAAGCTACCGTTACGAGTCAGGCCTTCTTTACCAGTTTTATCCATCACTGAGATCCAACCTTGCCCTTCGATGGTCACATCGAGATCACGACCCGTCGTCACCACGCTGCCTTGTTCAAAGTTATGACCAGGGCGTTCTGTCATGCTAAATACACGAGTTGGCAATCCCTCACCATAGGCTTGCATCGAACGTGCTTGAGCGAGATCCGCTCGAAAGCCCGGCGTGCTGGCATTGGCTAGGTTGTTGGCTCTGAGTTGCAAAGCTTGCATATTTTGCTTTGCACCACTCATAGATAGATATAGGGCACGATCCATTGATAGCTCCAATAATCAAAGTACAGAATATACATAGCAAGATTTATGCCATAAAAACAATCACTTTAAATTCAGAGAGTTACCGTGGAATCATAAAGATTATGGACAAGCAGGGTTTAGAGCGGCAAATGAAAAGTCAGCGTGTGGCAACACGAGGTGGCAAACTACGTCGTGTGGCAACGGAGCGCTTAATAGTAGTGGGAAAAAGGCGCCAACAAACAGCCGTGAGCAAGATGTCGTGCTTAAATAATGAAAGTGCCAGTCAAATACTGACACTTTACATAAAAACTTAACGAATTTGCAGGATGTTTTGTTGTAGCTGGTTATGCACATCCAGCGCACGAGAGTTTGCTTGGAAATTTCTTTGCGCAGAAATAAGATCCACCAGCTCTTGAGTCATATCGATGTTTGATTGCTCCAGCGTACCATTGTTAATAGTACCAAATGAGCCTTTATTCGATTCACCCCAAATTTTAGCACCAGACGCTGTAGTGGAATCCCATTGAGTACCGCCTTTTTTCTCAAGGCCTTGCTCATTGGCAACACGCACCATTGCAACACGACCAAGCGTGACATTCTCACCATTGGAGTAGGTACCAAGTACGTTACCCTTCTCGTCGTAATCAACTTTGGTTAGGAAACCCGTTGTCGCACCATCTTCATTAAACTTAGTTAATTCAAACGGAGCGGCATATTGTGTGGTGCTATCAAGTTTAAAGGACAACTGCTGGGCAGGATCAGCACCATTCATTTCAACCGCATTAGGGCCTTCGCCGATGGCTTCCGTCACAATCTGTTGGCCATTATTCAGGCTCGCGAGTGTGCCATCGTTATTGAAACGTATGGTATGCCCCACATGGCCACTTGGAGAAGTAGCATCACCACCAGAGATGTTTACCGGTTTTTCACCCGCACCATCACTGACCGTGTAGTAACTCTGCCATGTATTCGGCTGATTTTGATCCTTCACATAGTAGGTGGTCATCTTATAAGACTGACCCATTGAATCATACATCGTTGAAGACGTAGACCGGTTGTAGGTTTCCGGATCAGAAAAGTCGAACAGCGCCGGATCTTTTAAATCGCCATTAGCGGGTAAGTTAGCACCAATTTCAATATTAGCCGTCTGTTTTGGCTTACCAAATTCTGGCGGCACATTGATTGGCTTAGGTTCGTAGGAAACCACTTCATTGGTATCTTTGTTGACTTCGTACCCTAACAAAAACTCATCGTTAGATGTCACCATGTAACTGTCTTTGTTTAGATGAAACGCACCATTACGGGTGATCTCGTTTTGCTGAGGAACCAAACGTTCTTTAGATACTGCAAAAAAACCGGTCCCACTGATACGTAAATCCATTGGGTTGTTTGTCGATACACTCGAGCCTTCGTGAAATTGCTGCGCAATCTTACTTGGCTGAACACCACCACCTGGTGTGGTTTTAGAGTTGGTAAACAATGAGTTTGAATAGACATCACCAAATTCAGCACGTGACTCTTTAAAGCCAAATGTGTTGGCGTTGGCAATGTTATTACTGGTCGTGTTTAAATCCAACTGAGCAGACGACAATCCACTCAAAGATACATATGACATTCCTAATCTCCTAACCTAGCTAATTATCACGCTTTGCCGACTTCCAATACTTCTGCAAGTCGAACTGGGTTTTCAAAACCAGCGAGATTGAGTAGTACGTTTCCATCTCCCTTGCCTAAAAGCACGCTGTTGACGTTTGCATAACTAGAAACTTCAAGCTCTTTGCTTTCTCCATCTAACAAACCCGAGGCTCTCACCTTGTATTTGCCAGGCGGCATTGAATTACCGCTATCATCTTTTCCGTCCCACTCGACACGCGCATCACCGCCAGGTTTTGCGCCAGCATTGAAGGTGCGAACCAGTTGACCCATTTCATTTTCTACACGCACAAAAACGTTTTCTAAAGACTGGGGCAGTTTGACCATTGCCGCCATGCTTTTATCCGCTTCTTTAACACCTGCAGCGCCTGGCACCAACACATCACGCCCCACTAATGAAGACGCTTGAAGTGCTTGGTTTGATGTCATTGATGAATTCAAACTCTCAAACTGAGAATTCATATTTCCAATACCATCTACCGTGGCAAATGATGCCATTTGGGCAATCATTTGATCATTACCCACGGGTTTAAACGGATCCTGTTGAGCCAACTGTTTGGTGAGCAAAGACAAGAAGTCTTCTTGTTTGAGGCTCTGCTGACCAGTGACTTCTTCAGGCTTATTTTGGTCCTGTAGCTTTTTCAGCTGATCAACGTAGGACAAACCGCTTTGACCAACATTGTTGATTCCGGCCATTTGCTATCTCCTATCTCTATTGACCCATTTGCAGGGTACGTAACAACATCTGTTTACTCGCTTCCGCTACCTGGACGTTAGTCTGGTATGAACGAGACGCAGAAATCATGTTGGCCATCTCTTCCATTACATTGACGTTAGGCTTGTAGATATAGCCTTCATCATTCGCAAGTGGATGATCTGGGTTGTACACCGCATTTAAGGGTTTATCGCTCTCTACAATGCCCATTACTTTGACTGGCACGGTATGATCGCGGTTATAACGAGCCTTACTTAACTCAGCGCCAAAAACTGCATGGCGAGCCTTGTAAGTCTCTTTTGCCGAGCTGCTAACACTGTCGGCATTGGCAAGGTTACTTGAGGTCGTATTAAGACGAACAGACTCAGCGCTCATCGCTGATCCCGTTACGTTAAAAACATTAAATAAACTCATCTTACTTACTCCCCTTTGATTGCCTTGGTCATATTTTTAAATTTGCTTCCTAAGAAATCGAGTGACGCTTGATGTCTTAGCTGGTTCTGCATGAACAAGTTTCGTTCTAGGTCCACGTCTACAGTATTACCATCTCCGGTATCCGGCTGGTCGGGAATACGATAGAGCATTTCGCCAGTCACCGACGTGGAGGCAGATATATGCCGTCCATCCGTGCGATCCAGTCCAATGCTTGCCCCTGAGGTTGCCGCTTTTAACGCACGATTGAAATCCATACCTTTCGCTTTGAAGCCGGGTGTATTGGCTTGCGCGATGTTGGTAGAGATGACCTCCGCATTCTTTTCGCGGACACCAACGGTGTGCTGATGAATACCGAGTGCATTGTTAAAAGAGATGGCCATTTAAACCTCATTGTTCAAAAATATGTGCCTGGTAAATATAAAAGCAATTTCCGAGCCAAAATTTAAAGATCTAATGAGTTTTTAAATTTTGAAGAAACCTTGCCACTGGCACGCTAACGATTTAGGCAGCAAAATATGCGCCACTGTTTTCTATCTACTGATTATTTCTATCTACTGATTTTTTCTATGTAGATTTTTCAATACGCCGATACTCAGGGTATCGGTCGCAAAGCGATCGATGGGTCGATTAGGAATGTCGTTTACATTCGATGGCCTTGCTAACTCGTCAAGTTTAGCAAGAAACAAAGGCGGTGTAATAAGAAAAGCCTTGGAAGATACCAAGGCTTTAAGGAGAGATTAAGCTTTTAACTTATAAATAATGCCGGGGTTGCAGCGCACCATTTCAAATTGGTCAGTGAGCCCCGTCAGAGACTCGGAGGCACCAAGCAATAAGTAACCACCGGGGTTGAGGCTGCGCGCCATCTGATTGAGCACCTGTGATTTCATCTCGGGAGAGAAATAAATCAACACGTTGCGACAAAAAATAATATCAAACTTGCCCAGTAAAGCGTAAGAGTCCATTAGATTTTGCGGACGAAAATTAACCAGACGCTTCGCGTTGTCCTTAATCTTCATCTTGCCATTACTGGTGCTTTCAAAAAAGACTCGACGACGTTCAGGCGATAAGCCTCTTCCAAGCGCTAAATTATCGTATTCACCCAGACGGCACGCATCCAACATCGTGCTAGAGATATCCGTTGCGGTGATTGATACGTTAGCCAACATGCCCGGCCTTTTTGCCTGAGTTTCCAGAACCGTCATTGCCATTGAATAAGGTTCTTGGCCCGAGGAACTTGCGGCTGACCATATTTTTAATGGTCGTTTTTTTGCCGCCATCTCTGGCAACAACTTATCCGATAACACGGTAAACGGGTAATTATCCCGAAACCATAACGTTTCGTTTGTCGTCATGGCATCCACAGCAGCAATGCGTAATTCGCGGTTGCGCCCAGATACCACATCTCTCAACAACTGAGACAAAGAAGAAAGGCCGAACTTAGATACCAACGGGCTTAAACGACTTCGTACCAAATATTGTTTACTGTCTCCCAGTACGATACCGCACTGCGACTCTAAAAAGCGGCTAAAATCACGATACTCTTGATCGCTTATGGTTATCGCTGTCATTAACTACTCTATACTGCTTTTGAAAGCTTGCTTAACACAAGTTCTGTTAGTTTTATTATTTGCCGCTAACCTGCGGTAACCGCAGCTTTCACTGCACTTCCCAACTCTTCAGGGTTGAACTTAGCGATAAACTCATTGGCACCCACTCGCTCTACCATGGCTTGGTTAAATACGCCACTGAGTGAGGTGTGCAAGATAATATGTAGATCTTTAAGATCAGGGTGGCGTCGGACTTCCGCTGTTAAGGTATAACCGTCCATTTCTGGCATTTCGATATCCGAGATCAACAGTGAAATCTGTTCACGAATATCGCCTTCGCCCGCCATTTCGACCAGCTTGTTGTATGCGTCTTTGCCATCTTTGACCAAAATCGCCTCAAAGCCAATAGACTCGATAGCTCGTTGGACCTGTTTACGTGCCACCGCTGAATCGTCAGCAATCATAATACGCTTAACAATTTGTCTTTTTTGTTGCTCCTCTACCTCTGCGATTTCTTTCGCGAGGTTGCCGTCCATGGTCTCAACAACGGGAGAAATCTCTGCCAGTATTTTCTCGACATCGATGATTTCAACGAGTTCATTGTCAATATTCGTTACTGCGGTCAAATAGTTGGCGCGCCCTGCGCCTTCTGGCGGCGGCAAAATTGATTCCCAGTGCATATTGATAATACGCTCAACAGAGCTAACTAAAAAGCCCTGAACACTGCGGTTGAATTCAGAGATCACAACAAAACTGTTCGCGACATCCGTCGTTGGACGGCCGCCAACTGCCAAGCTAAGGTCGATAACGGAAATTGTTTGCCCACGAATATGTGCAACCCCTTTCACCAAACGATGCAAATTTGGCATCGCAGTGAGTCTTGGGCATTGCAGGACTTCTTTTACCTTAAAGACATTAATACCGTATCTTTGGCGTCCCATTAAACGAAATGTTAATAATTCGAGTCGGTTCTGACCCACTAGTTGCGTTCTCTGGTTCACCGAATCTAAGATACCGGTCATAAGTTCATCTCCATCTCAAACTTTACGCGAAAAAAGTGATAGTCTACTGCAGGCAACGAGGAACCTGAGAAACAGAATGCTGTATTATAAGACATCTTTTTTGATTACATCCAGTCCCAATTTTAAGCGGTTGCTCAATGGGCTTTTATTATTTATCGTCTGGCACACGTTTTTCTTTAGTGCATTAACGCACGCGGCGACCCCAGAGCAAATAGAAAACATCCAAAAGGCAGCCCAAGCTCATGTTTTGGATACCCTAGAGTCCCCAATCGGTGCAGAGCTCACGGCAACGGCAGGTCGCATAGACTCTCGCGTACATGCTACCGATTGCATTGAGCCTTTACAGGCTTCATCATCGAATGCAAAAAATACCAGCAGCAATGTGACCGTTCTTGTGGAGTGCCCCAGCGATGGTTGGCGTTTATATGTCCCAGTCAGGCTGTCTATTTCCCTGCCTCTCGTGACCGCCACACAACCATTGGCACGTGGCAGCATTGTGACGCAAGACGATGTTACAATGACGATGGTGGACCAGCGTCGCTTTCGCCGCCAAGGCTTTTCTAATTTTGAACACGTCATTGGATCTAAATTAAAAAAGAACGTCAGGCTTGGCGACGTCATTGAAAGGAATGACGTTTGTGTGGTTTGCCGAAATGAAAAGGTCGTAATTCGTGCAATAAAAAGCGGCATGACAATTTCAACCAAAGGCACCGCGCTAAGTGATGGCTCAAATGGTGACCAAGTTAGGGTGAAAAATGACAAGTCTCAGCGTATAATTGAAGGTATTGTCACTGGCGTTGCTGAAATTACAGTGAATTTTTAATTTTTTACTAAAGTATCCATGGTTCAGGTCGATACTGACGGTATACAAGAAACTATTTATATAACGACGGCTTCACTAGAGTCATTATTTATAGACACTACGCAAAGAAGGCTAAACTATGGCAGGCATTGATAACATTCGTTCAGGACAGACGCTAACGACAACCAGTCGCGCCCCTGCTCGTTCGGATACAAGCACGAGCAGCAGCTCCGCCCAAGTTAGTCAGTCATCAGCAAAACAAGATGCCGTGACATTGAGTCAGGGCGGCAAAGCGATTGGACAAATGCATCAACAAATGGCGTCACAGCCTAGTTTTGATACCGCCAAAGTAGCGGCAATTAAAGAAGCAATCGCAAACGGCTCTTATACCGTAGACCCGGAAAAACTTGCTGATAACATGATTAAATTTGAAGATGAACTCGGCGGATTAAAGTAACGCATACCTACTATGAGTATGTGTTTAGCAGATTAAACTTAGGTGAATTGAATGGCAGCCCTTGTTGATTTGGTTGATTATCAACTTAAAAATGCAAAAGCCCTGTCTCTTCTATTATCAGAAGAGACCAAAGCCATTACTGCGCGTGAATCTACCGACATTGAACGCCTCGCTAAAGAAAAAATGGTGTTAATTGGCCAACTGCAGCAAACCGATCAGCGGCTGAGTCAGCATCAAGATGTCGCTCGACTCACCGACGAAAACTTATTGTCAAAGCAGGTGGATACGATTAAATCTATTATCCTCGATTGCCAAAAGCGCAATGAGATCAATGGCCATAGTTTGCAGCGCGCTCAACTCAGCTTCAACAAACTCAATAACCTAATGCAACAAAGCCATGGGAAAATTGGGATGACTTACAATGCCGGGGGGCAGACCCATACGCTATCAACACTGGGCACTAACTTAAAAGCCTAAGTCTAGCTTTAGCCGAATCTTCAGCATTGGTCGATATCTCACACATCCATCCTATCTTTAACACCGTTCATGCTCGTAGCATTACCTCGCGTGCACAAAAAAAGCGACAATTATTGCCGCTTCTTATATTAAACGTCGATGAGCCAATAATTCACATCATTCACTGAGAGGTATCGGCTCAGATACATCGCAAATTAAAACAAAGTCTGACGCTTCTTCTCTGGTACACGGCGAATTTCACCGTAGTCACGAAGCCTATCCATTTTTTCAATATCGAGCAGCAACTCAGTGACGTAACTGTCACCTACTTTATAGCTTCTGATGACTTCAGCTCCACGAATCACACCATCTACCGCGCCTGTCGTCGATTCAACGCCGAGCTTTTGGTCTTGTAAATCCGCTCTTGCAGAGACACGAAGGCCATACACCTGTTCCGCGAGTTCTCGGTAAGCATCAATTTTAGATGCACGCATCGCCCGCACTTGCTTTTCTTCTTCACTACGGCCCGATTGCTCACTGATACTGGCGTATCCAACTGCCGTCAGCGTATTTTGACTGCTCATTCCTACTGGAGCACAACCGACCATCACCATGGCCGCAAAAGCGACTAACCACATTCTCATGTTCTTTTCCTAAGGTCGTAGAATAATAGTTTGCGGAGATGTCATCATTGGATCAGAACGAATCAACACCCCATCTTCTGTGCGCATTTGATTCAACGTATCCAAATCTCGACCAATACGGTCGGCTGGCAAGAAGCCCTGTGCAGAGGCAACGACAACGCGTGATTGCATACCGACAACACGAGCATTAATCAACACACCACCTTCTTGACGCAACATCGTCCCTGTCAGAACAAATTGAATTTGTTGTTCTTGAGCTAGATCTTTCCAATCTCGACTCAATGCAAAATCACCTTGGCTTGTCACCTGGATCGAGCCTGTTGTTTTATAATCGACAACCTTAAACCCACGACGTTGCAATTGGTGAATAAACCCTTCAGATACCGAGTTCCCCAGCCAATTTGTCGAGTCCAAACTCTGCAAGTCAACAAAAGAGGCAACAGCAATTGGCGTCCTTACGGATACGCTGGTATTCGACTCAACAAGATCGTCGGTCAAGCCCTCTACAAAATAATCCATCGTGTGGCGTGGACTTTCCATCAGCATAAATTTGCTGCCGCTGTAGGTTTCTTTACCGTTATAGATTGGTGAGTAGGCACAAGAGGTCAGTGTTAACACCGATGCCATCAATAGCCATTTATTCATTTTTCCACTCTCCAAAGTTGTGAATTGGGTAGATTAATTCCTTTGCCTGTAAAGGTTGGAACAATCTTTGCTTTCTCATTGTTGTCGTTAACAAGAAAGTCCGCTCCAATATTCGCAGATTAACCTCTAGCAATAATCATCTAGCAAATATTGTTCCGCATTTGGATTAGTCGTATGAAAAAAACTTTTTGTTCTTTAGTTTCAAGTACATTACTCGTATTTAGCATGAGCACCGCCCATGCGGCGTGGTATGAAGTGACCGGCGTCTCTACGATTGTCTCATCAGACAAAGCGGCAAGAATTTACGCCCTAGAAGACGCGGTATATAAAGCGGTGGATTTTTCAGGTGCCGATATTGGCGGGCTGTCCAAGCTTGCACCACTGCTAGAGGACGATAAAGATCAATACCAGTTCATTGATTCTGAAGTTCGTCACATTATCATTGACGACAAGTATGTAAGCGGCAACCAAATGGTGGTCAAAGCACGTATCGATATCTATCCATCGGCAAAGGCTTGCCATCAGAACCAATACAAAAAAACATTTGGGGTGGCAATGTTTGACATTGTTGACCCACAACAGGCCGTCATGGGACAAATCTATAAATTGGGCGAAGACTACAGCTCAGTTGTAGAAAAACAGCTCGCGACACGCTCCTACAGTTTTGTGTCAGTGGGAACCACACGCTACGAGATTAACAAACGCCAACCAGAACGCATCAAGATGATCGCACAAGATTTGGGGGCACAATACCTAATCACAGGTAAGATTAACGACCTTACTGCAACCATAACAACGGGTGGCTTATTAACAGACGACGTAACTAATCGTCAGTTTGCTATGGATCTTGCCATTTTTGATGGCAAAACTGGGCACGAGGTTTATCAACACTCTTATCGCGAAATCGCACAGTGGCCCTTTGCTAAAACCAGTAAAGTGGATACAAAAAGTGCTCGTTTCTGGACGTCGACGTATGGTGAGATGATGCAGAGAGTAAGCCGAAACATCATGCTGGATTTCGAGTCAGAAGTGTCGTGTAAGATGACACTTCCTGAGGTGGTCGCAAGTTACGGCAATAAAATCACACTTGATTTAGGCAGAGTTCACGGTGTACAAGCAGGCGACAAACTCACGCTATGGCATACCGGATCGTTCATTGACCAAAACGGATTACCACGCAACAAGGTATCACAAAGCGACATCACACTCACCGTCTCAAGGGTCTACGAACACGAAGCAGAAGCCACCGTTGACCAACCAAGCCTAGCCAACAGCATTCAGATGGGCGACGTGATGCACAAACAGAAATAAATCTAGACCGTCAGGCTTAACTTATTCAAATAAATGAGTAATATAGGCCATAAGCTCCCGTGGCACAGCTGGATAGCGCGGCCCCCTCCTAAGGGGCAGGTCACAGGTTCGAATCCTGTCGGGAGCGCCATACAAAACAACAACTTACCATAACATTCAGTTGGAGATTATGGACACCGTCCACAAAATGTCCACACATAGAAAGCTAGTTGTTGACATCTAGAACACTAGTCTCTCATTGCTTACAGGGTAAGAATTGAGGTAATCACAACGCAATGGTGTATATAAGCCATAAGAAAATGGGCTGCTTCGTTGCAAAGGAAGCCAAATGATTGGTAGTTAAGAGCAGATGTGATTGCCGCCATGTAATAAATAATTAAAATAAGGGGGGAGTTCGTGGCAACACTACTACGTAAAGACAAAGCTAGGTTAGAAAAATACTTACAAATGGACAGCGGCTACGTTCTCGATTTTTCTAATAGAACATTTGCCAATTTCTTTGAAGGTTTTAATATTGATATTGAAGAAGAACAATATCAATATGGCTCGGGCTCTAAAGCCAATAGGATGAGGGGTTTTTGGGACATTAGTGATGATGTAACTGTTGGCACTGTGCTACTAGGGCTTATTGAATACTATGATGAGCAGAGAGAAGGCAGCTATCATGGAGAACGCAACCACAGTGAAACAATGCGTGCAAATTGCATAGACATTGCTACTCAGCTTGCTTCTGGTCGCTATAGTGAAAATAGCACGACAATACGACAGCCAAAATTCAGACCTAACCAGACAAAACCTACCGCACAGAACTTACATGGCATTTTCAATACATCCCCTCAAAACAGTCTGCAAACGCCAGTAGGACAACCTACACAACAGCCACCGCAAAAATTAGCAACTCAAGGTTGGGGAC
>NZ_JBFROV010000059.1:0-230 GCF_041471725.1 Vibrio sp. 10N.261.51.F12
TTATCAATCGCAACGTAGGTAAAGGTCACGTCTTCCTTCTGACCATCGGTCAGGTCTTGGAAGTCCTCACCTGGATCAAAGGTATAGGTGCCATTGTTGAAACTTAGACTGCCTTTTCCGTCTGGAACATCGGTCGCTAAGGCGTAAGACGCCACGGTGCCATCCACATCGGAGGCTTCCGGTACATCACGGGTGATCGACGTGTCTTCATCGGTCATTTCATCCGCTGG
>NZ_JBFROV010000059.1:999-1162 GCF_041471725.1 Vibrio sp. 10N.261.51.F12
CCGGTTTGTCGTTCGTGCCCGTCACCATGATGGTGATGGTTTGTGGCTCACTTGAGAGCCCTTCGTTATCAATGGCAACGTAGGTGAAGGTCACGTTTTCAGATTGACCGTCAGTCAGACCCTGGAAGTCGTTGCCAGGGTTGAACGTATAGGTGCCATTGTT
>NZ_JBFROV010000060.1:0-364 GCF_041471725.1 Vibrio sp. 10N.261.51.F12
GAGCCTTCCGGTACGTCACGGGTGATCGACGTGTCTTCATCGGTCATTTCATCCGCTGGCAGCGCCACCGGTTTGTCATTGGTACCCGTCACCGTGATGGTGATGGTTTGTGGTTCGCTCGCCAAACCTTCGTTATCAATGGCAACGTAGGTAAAGGTCACATCTTCCTTCTGACCATCGGTCAGGCCTTGGAAATCTTCACCTGGGTTGAACGTATAGGTGCCATTGTTGAAACTCAATGACCCTTTGCCATCTGGAATATCGGTCGCTAAGGCGTAAGACGCCACGGTGCCATCCACATCAGAGCCTTCCGGTACATCACGGGTGATCGAGGTGTCTTCATCGGTCATTTCATCCGCTGGCA
>NZ_JBFROV010000061.1:0-257 GCF_041471725.1 Vibrio sp. 10N.261.51.F12
GTTTGTGGCTCGCTCTCCAAACCTTCGTTATCAATGGCAACGTAGGTAAAGGTCACATCTTCCTTCTGACCATCGGTCAGGTCTTGGAAATCTTCACCAGGGTTGAACGTGTACGTACCGTTATTAAAGCTTAATGACCCTTTGCCATCTGGAACATCGGTCGCTAAAGCATAAGACGCCACGGTGCCATCGACATCGGAGCCTTCCGGTACATCACGAGTGATCGACGTGTCTTCATTGGTCATTTCATCCGCTGG
>NZ_JBFROV010000061.1:1079-1282 GCF_041471725.1 Vibrio sp. 10N.261.51.F12
GCCAAACCTTCGTTATCAATCGCAACGTAGGTGAAGGTCACGTCTTCCTTCTGACCATCTGTCAGGCCTTGGAAGTCCTCACCTGGATCAAAGGTATAGGTGCCATTGTTGAAGCTCAATGACCCTTTGCCATCTGGTACATCGGTCGCTAAGGCGTAAGACGCCACGGTGCCATCGACGTCAGAGCCTTCCGGTACGTCACG
>NZ_JBFROV010000061.1:2089-2393 GCF_041471725.1 Vibrio sp. 10N.261.51.F12
AGCGCCACCGGTTTGTCATTGGTGCCCGTCACCGTGATGGTGATGGTTTGTGGCTCGCTCGCCAATCCTTCGTTATCAATCGCAACGTAGGTGAAGGTCACGTCTTCCTTCTGACCACCGATTAGGCCTTGGAAATCTTCACCTGGATCAAAAGTATAGGTGCCATTGTTGAAACTTAGGCTTCCTTTGCCATCTGGAATATCGGTCGCTAAGGCGTAAGACGCCACGGTGCCATCCACATCAGAGGCTTCCGGTACCTCACGGGTGATCGAGGTGTCTTCATCGGTCATTTCATCCGCTGGCA
>NZ_JBFROV010000062.1:0-211 GCF_041471725.1 Vibrio sp. 10N.261.51.F12
TGATGGTGATGGTCTGTGGCGCACTCGCCAATCCTTCGTTATCAATGGCAACGTAGGTAAAAGTCACGTCTTCAGATTGACCATTAGTCAGGCCTTGGAAGTCCTCACCTGGATCAAAGGTATAGGTGCCATTGTTGAAACTTAGGCTGCCTTTTCCGTCTGGAACATCGGTCGCCAAGGCGTAAGACACCACGGTGCCATCCACATCGGA
>NZ_JBFROV010000063.1:0-5660 GCF_041471725.1 Vibrio sp. 10N.261.51.F12
CTTAAGTGAACGGCATTACCTTTCGAGGGGCTTTTTTTGTTCGTACCATCTTTATTTATGTGAATTGTTAGCGATAGATGTGATTAAGGTGACATTTTTGTATTCTTTTAATAATGAAAATACGTACGTGTATATTTTAAATTAATGAACCAGTTATTTTGTAATTTATTGATTAGAATGATGTTATTTGTTTATCTCGTTAATATCCTACGTATAAATACGTAATACCAAGGTCTGGTATGTCATCGTTACCTTTAGTTATGTGCGTGCTCGCACGAATACCCGATATTGATAATTCAATTCATAGTTACCTTGAACGTGAAACTTGGAGTGTTTGGAAGTCACTCTATATAAGAAACTACTCAAGGAACTGAAAATGAGTTTAATCAAGAAATCAGTCACTCGTGCATTAAAAAGTACCGCCATTATTGCTGCGACATGCTTTGCTTTTGTAGCAACCTCTGCCAGTGCAGATGACAAAGTTTACCGCCTAAAGCTTGCTGAGACATGGGGACCCAACTTCCCAATTTTTGGTGATGCAACGAAAAATATGGCCAAGATGGCTGAAGAAATGTCTAACGGCCGGCTGCAAATTCGTATTGACTCATCAAATAAACACAAAGCTCCGTTTGGCGTGTTTGATATGGTGAAATCAGGTCAGTATGACATGGGCCACTCCGCCTCTTATTACTGGAAAGGTAAAGTACCCAATACGTTGTACTTCACGACGATGCCATTTGGTATGACAGCGCCAGAGCAATACGCATGGTTCTATCATGGCGGAGGTATGGAGCTGATGGAAAAAGTCTATGCTCCCCATAATATGATGTCATTCCCTGGTGGTAACACCGATGTACAAATGGGCGGTTGGTTTCAAAAAGAGATTAACAGCGTTGATGATTTACAAGGTCTAAAAATGCGAATCCCTGGATTTGCAGGCGAGATTTTGGCGGAAGTGGGTGCGAAACCAACGAACATCGCATCAGGTGAACTCTATACATCATTAGAACGTCGCACAATCGACGCTCTGGAGTGGGTGGGGCCTTCCCTAGACTTGCGTATGGGTTTCCATAAAATCGCGCCATATTACTACACAGGGTGGCATGAGCCTGCTACTGAGCTTCAATTCTTAGTCAATCAGCGTACATGGAATAAATTACCAGATGATTTGAAAGCCATCCTACAGATAGCTATGAAAACAGCAGCTTATGATATGTATATCCAATCGACTCACGAAAGTGGGAAAAACTGGGCAACGATCCAGTCAGATTACCCAGATGTGAAAGTAAAAGACTTTCCACGCGAAGTCATCGATGCACTGCGTGATGCAAACGACAAGCTTCTTAAAGAGCATGCCGAAAAAGATGAAACTGCGAAGGAAATCCAAATGTCTCAAGCTGCGTACCTAGAGCAGGTTCGTTCTTGGACAGACATTGCGACGAAAGCTTACCTTAACAAGTTTGATGATTGATCCAATATAGTGGCGCTTAGCGCCACTTTCTTGCCCTTTTTAGTTTGATAAGCCTCAGATGACTAATATCTCAATATTATAACTATCTCACTTAATCACTATCTACTTTATAAGCACCGGAACGTTCAACACCAAACATACAATAATATGAGCGACGGGATGGAGTCTGGAATGCGAAGCCTAATATATATAGAAAGACTATTTAACAAAGTCGGGGACATGCTAGGCGTGTTATCGAGTCTTTTGTTTTTACTACTACTTCTCAACGTCGTGTATGACGTTGTGATGCGATACGTATTTAATGACGTATCCATTGCCTTCCAAGAAATGGAATGGCATTTATTTTCCGCGGTCTTTTTGCTTGGTGTGCCTTATGCCATTAAGGCGGGCGGTCATGTAAGAGTCGACGTATTTTATGAAAGATTGTCGGTTAAGGCTCGAGCGATCATTGATCTCATTGGCGCATTCGTATTCCTTTTCCCTTTTTGCCTTTTAGTTGCGTGGTTCGGAATTGATTTTGCCAAAGAAAGCTATGCACTGGGAGAGACATCAGGTGATCCAGGTGGTTTACCTTATCGATGGGTGATTAAAGCTATGATCCCGATTTCGTTTTTCTTTATGGCCATCAGTGGGGTGGGATTGGTGTTGCATTCGCTCAACAAACTGCTTAACCCTCATTTGATTTACGCTAATTCAACCGACTCAAAAGAATAAGGATTGTTTCCATGATCGGTATTGTCATGTTTTTTGTAGCCTTATTCGCGCTACTGTTAGGATTTCCTGTCGCATTTACCTTCGGAGGAATCGCGTTAATTTTTGGTGTCTGGGCTGAAGGGATCGAAATGTTTGCCTTCATGCCATATCGTATTCAATCCATTATGGAAAATACGGTACTGATGGCAGTCCCACTCTTTGTCTTCATGGGCTTGGTGTTACAAAAAACCAAATTGGCCGAGCAATTATTGGAGTCGATGGGGCGTTTGTTTGGCGGAGTACGTGGTGGTATTGCCATTTCTACGGTATTGGTTGGTGCACTGCTGGCCGCGTCAACAGGTGTCGTCGGTGCGTCGGTTGTGGCGATGGGTTTAATCTCCTTACCTGTTATGCTTAAATATAATTATGACAAAGGGTTAGCGTGCGGCACCATCTGTGCGTCTGGGACTCTGGGGCAGATTATTCCACCGTCTATTGTGCTCATTTTATTAGGTGATGTGCTGGGCGTCCCGGTTGGCGACTTGTTCCAAGCGGCGATCTGGCCTGGGCTTGTACTTGTTGGTGCGTATGTCCTTTATATCCTGATTTACGCAAAAATGAACCCTGAGGCCGCTCAACCCATCCCCAGAGATGATTCCATATCACGCTCTCAAGAGGTGAGAACCGCCTTGAAAGCGATAGTGCCTCCTTTGGCGTTGATCGTGATTGTACTCGGCTCTATCTTTGCAGGGGTCGCTACACCGACTGAATCCGCTGCGTTGGGTGGTGCAGGCGCGATTTTATTAGCAATAGCGTACGGTCAGTTTAATTTCCGAATGCTCTACGACGCGTCGAAAGAAACCGTTAAAGTCACGGCAATGGTGTTTGCTATTCTTTTGGGTGCGACAGCATTCTCGATGGCCTTTACCTACACGGGTGGAGATATGCTCGTTGAAGAGTGGATGCTTGAGTTACCTGGTGAAAAATGGGGCTTCTTAATCATTACGATGCTAGTAATTTTGATTCTGGGCTTCTTCATTGATTTCGTGGAAATCTGTTTCATTATTGTCCCTATGATCGCTCCAGTTGCCGAGATTATGGGGATCAACATGACCTGGTTTGCCATATTGGTCGCAATGAACTTACAAACCTCGTTCTTGACACCACCCTTTGGATTTAGTTTGTTCTATCTAAAAGGTGTGGCACCTGATGGTGTGACCACGAGAGATATTTATCGTGGGGTGATGCCGTTTATCGCAATTCAAGTCTTGGTCCTAGCGTCGTTATTGGCATTCCCTGGTTTTTATGGAATGTGATCTAATTATCGTTGTCGTGTATATCAGTTCATTTATTTAGCTGCCATGGTAATGTATCCCACGGGATGCATTGCCTATTACGGCGGTTGTAGTTAGAAAGGACTTCTATGCCACTCAAAGCGAAACTCATCTTGCTGACGCTATTGCCATTGATCATTTTAACGGCAAGCGTCAGCTGGATAGCCCTTCACCAAGCCAAATCTTTTGGCGAAAATGAAATAGAAATTTTCCGCGAAAGCTTGATTCGTTCAAAAGAATCGACACTCAAAGACACCGTTGAGTTAGCGTTTGATGCCATTGAATATGCCTACAACGATCCCGACCTTTCCGAAGCAGAAGCGCAATCACAGGTTCGAGATATCCTTGACAGACTTCGTTATGGGACGGATGGGTATTTTTTTGCTTATGACGAAACAGGGACCAATCTTGTTCATCCTATATTACCTGAGCTTGTAGGCAAAAATCTTTTAGACTTGCAAGACCAAGATGGTAATCATCTTATTGAGACGTTGCTATTCCAAGCCCAAGCTGGGGGTGGTTTTCACCAATATCTTTGGCAAAAACCGTCCACTGGAGAAATTGTTACTAAGCTGAGTTATGCCGCTTGGCTGGACAAATGGGATTGGATGATTGGTACGGGTTTGTACATAGAAGATGTGGCTCGCGAAGTTGCCGTGTTAAGAGCAGCGATTGATAAAAATATAGAAACGACCATGTTCTCTATTGTCACTATTTTTGCTGTGACAGTCGCAGTGATCATTGTTCTCACATTGGCCGTTAATTGGCACGAGCACAAGCTCGCAGATAAAAACCTAAAAGAACTAGCACATAAAACTGTGATGTTTCAAGAGGATGAAAGGAAACATCTTGCAAGGGAATTACATGACGGAGTAAACCAGTTGTTGGTGTCCAGTAAGTGCCACCTCGAGTTGATGGACACAAAAGCCGTCGATAACCGCTCCATTGGCCATCTAAGCAAATCACTATCATCTTTATCGGAAGCGATTATCGAAGTCCGCAGAATATCTCATCACCTTCGACCTAGTGCATTAGATGACATTGGCTTAGACGCAGCAATATCGAGCTTATTGCAAGACTTTAAAACGTACTCTCATGCGAATACTGAGTTGGTACTCGACACACAAGCATCTAAACTTAAATCTGAGGTCGCCACGACATTGTATCGCGTGGTTCAAGAGTCGTTGAATAATATTGAAAAGCACGCGGGTGCTACACAGGTAACGGTTTTCTTAAAGCAATTCGGTAATGTATTGCAGTTAATGATTCGAGACGATGGCATTGGGTTTGATGTCAGTAATGCATTAGCGACCCGAGGGATTGGGCTACGGAATATGCGAGAGCGTGTTGAGTTTATAGGCGGAGAGTTTGAATTAGTCAGTGATTATGGTGCGGGTACTGAGATTACCGTGCTACTGAAGCTAGAAGGAACAGAATAATGGATGAGCCGATCAAAGTGGTGATTGTTGATGATCACCAAGTCGTATTGGAAGGCTTTATTGCTCGACTAGAGCGCGAACCCGACATTAATGTGATTGCAACAGCAAGTAATGGCTTGGAAGCGGTAGAAGTGGTGAAAGTTCATCAGCCAGATGTGGTACTCATGGATGTTAGTATGCCAATTATGAATGGTATTGAAGCCACGCAATTACTGAAAGAAGAAATGCCAGAAGCGAAGGTGTTGATGCTGACGATGCATGATAATCGTGAATACATTATGAAAGTCATGCAAGCGGGTGCGGTGGGTTATATGCTGAAAGAAATCTCAGCAGAAAAAATGGTACAAGCAATTAAGACGGTCAAACAAGGATCGACGTATTTTTGTGAGTCTGTGACACAGACACTTTTCTCACAAGAAGTAGCCCCATCGCACAGTAAAACGAACCCATTAAGTCGCCGTGAAGAGTCTGTTCTCAAGTTGGTCGCACAAGGAAGTAGTAGTAAAAAAATTGCGCAGATGTTGAATATCTCTTATCGAACCGTGGAAACGCACAGGCAGAATATTAAGCACAAATTGGACTTACACTCGACAGCAGAGCTTGCTAAGTATGCGTTAGAGAATGGCTTAGGGTAGGGCAGAATTCTGTGTTGTGGCGATACAATATTATTTACCTTATTCCTTATATAAAAAGACCCGCATAAGCGGTAATGCCGTTCACTTA
>NZ_JBFROV010000064.1:0-215 GCF_041471725.1 Vibrio sp. 10N.261.51.F12
TTATCAATGGCAACGTAGGTAAAGGTCACGTCTTCCTTCTGACCATCGGTTAGGTCTTGGAAGTCATTGCCAGGGTTGAACGTGTACGTGCCGTTGTTAAAGCTCAATGACCCTTTGTCATCTGGAACATCGGTCGCCAAGGCGTAAGACACCACGGTGCCATCCACATCGGAGCCTTCCGGTACCTCACGGGTGATCGAGGTGTCTTCATCGGT
>NZ_JBFROV010000065.1:0-25048 GCF_041471725.1 Vibrio sp. 10N.261.51.F12
TCTGGAGCGTTATCGATAGACGCGAAGTCTTTAGCTACGCCGCCGTAAACTTTAGCAAGAGTAGTACAGATTGCTGCAGTTAGAGTTGTTTTACCGTGGTCAACGTGGCCGATAGTACCAACGTTTACGTGCGGTTTCGTACGTTCAAATTTTTCTTTAGACACAATCGTGTTCCTTCCTAGTTATGATTCGCCCCGAGAAACGGATTAGATCCGGGGCGCGCCAGAAATTGCTATTTTATGCGTCAATTTTCATCAACGCAATAGATTCGTTATTAAACAATAGCTGATTAGCTACGCTGTGCAATAATAGCGTCTGCCACATTCTTTGGAACTTCAGCATATTCGCTAAATTCCATCGAGTATGACGCACGGCCCTGTGTTGCAGAACGTAAATCAGTTGCGTAACCAAACATCACAGATAGTGGAACTTGGGCACGGACAATTTTTAAGCCTGCATGGCCATCATCCATACCTTCGATCATGCCGCGACGGCGATTAATATCACCAACAACATCACCCATCCAATCTTCTGGAGTCGTTACTTCAACCTTCATCATAGGCTCAAGAAGGACTGGCTGCGCATCAAGCGCACCCTTCCTGAAGGCCATCGATCCGGCGATCTTAAACGCCATCTCGCTTGAGTCGACATCGTGGTACGAACCATCAAACAATGTCGCCTTGATATCCAAAATAGGATAGCCCGCTAATACACCGTTATTCATTTGTTCTTCGATACCTTTCGATACCGAGCTGATGTATTCCTTAGGAACAGCACCACCAACGATTTCGTCTACGAATACAAATCCTTCACCCAATTCTGATGGCTCAAGCTTAAGCCATACATGACCGTATTGACCACGGCCACCAGATTGACGAATGAACTTGGCTTCGACTTCTGTGCTGCCACGAATAGTTTCGCGATAAGCAACCTGAGGTTTACCCACGTTACAATCAACACTGAACTCACGTTTCATGCGGTCTACGATGATGTCTAGGTGAAGCTCACCCATTCCTGAAATTAGCGTTTGGCCAGTTTCATCATCAGTTTCCACACGGAACGACGGGTCTTCCGCGGCTAATTTGCCAAGCGCAATACCCATTTTTTCTTGATCCGCTTGTGAGCGAGGCTCAACGGCAATCTGAATAACGGGCTCAGGGAACTCCATGCGTTCTAGAATCACTTTATGATTCTGGTCACAAAGGGTATCACCTGTTGTCACGTCTTTCAGACCAATCGCTGCTGCTATGTCACCCGCACGAATTTCTTTTACTTCTTCGCGCTTATTCGAGTGCATTTGAACGATACGGCCAAAGCGTTCACGTTTTTGTTTCACTGAATTATACGCGGCGTCACCAGTGTTAATCACACCAGAGTAAACACGCATAAACGTCAATGTACCGACAAACGGGTCGGTTGCAATTTTGAATGCTAATGCAGCAAATGGTTCGTTATCGTCAGCATGACGTTCTACTTCATTGTCTTCTTCATCAACACCTGTGATCGCAGGCACATCAATTGGTGATGGAAGATACTCTACAACTGCATCTAGTACCGCTTGAACACCTTTATTCTTAAATGCACTTCCGCATGTCGCGAGTACAATTTCGTTATTTAGTGTACGAGTACGTAGACCGAACTTGATTTCAGCTTCTGTTAGTTCGCCTTCTTCAAGGTACTTGTCCATGAGTTCTTCATTTGCTTCCGCCGCCGCTTCAACTAAGTTGTTGCGCCATTCTTCCGCTTCATCTTGCATATCAGCTGGAATCTCTTCATAAGAGAAGGTCATGCCTTGATCGGCTTCATTCCAGTTAATTGCTTTCATCTTGATAAGGTCGATGACACCTTTAAAGTCCTCTTCTGCACCAATATTAAGTTGGATAGGAATAGGATTTGCACCAAGACGATCTTTAATTTGGTCTACAACGCGTAGGAAGTCTGCACCCGTACGATCCATCTTATTGACGAATACCATACGAGGAACACTGTATTTATCAGCTTGACGCCATACAGTTTCAGATTGCGGTTCAACACCAGACGAGCCACAAAATACAACCACAGCCCCATCAAGCACACGAAGAGAACGTTCTACTTCGATAGTAAAGTCTACGTGTCCAGGGGTATCAATGATATTAACGCGATGATCTTGGAATTGTGCTTCCATACCACGCCAGAAGGTTGTAGTAGCAGCAGATGTGATCGTAATGCCACGCTCTTGCTCCTGCTCCATCCAGTCCATGGTAGCAGCACCATCGTGCACTTCGCCGATTTTGTGAGATAAGCCAGTGTAGAACAGAATACGTTCACTTGTGGTTGTTTTACCTGCATCTACGTGAGCAACGATACCGATATTACGATAGCGCTCAATAGGAGTTTTACGAGCCACGATTGTATCCTCTTACTAAGGTGAACCTTAGAGTAAAGAAAAGCGCTGCGAGGGAGACTCGCAGCACTGTAAAGGTATTACCAGCGGTAATGAGCGAATGCTTTGTTAGCATCAGCCATGCGGTGAACGTCTTCACGTTTCTTAACCGCAGTACCTTTGTTCTCAGACGCATCTAGCATTTCTGCTGCAAGACGTTGAGCCATAGATTTTTCACCACGCTTACGCGCAGCTTCAACTACCCAACGCATAGCAAGAGCGTTACGGCGAACCGGACGAACTTCTACAGGTACTTGGTAAGTTGAACCACCCACACGGCGAGATTTAACTTCTACCGATGGGCGAACATTTTCAAGAGCTTCTTCAAATACAGCTAAGTGATCTTTACCAGATTTCTCAGCCATAGTTTCTAGTGCAGTGTAAACAATCTTCTCTGCAGTAGATTTTTTTCCGTCAACCATAAGAATGTTAACGAACTTTGCCAGCAATTCAGATTTGAATTTAGGATCTGGAAGGATCTTACGCTGACCAATTACGCGACGACGTGGCATGGATATTCTCCGTTGTCTTTTTCAGGTTATCCAAAACTTTACAGTTTCTTCAAAAATTAAAAATAATTTAGTGTTTGGCCTTACTTAACGGAATCCATTAAGACTTAGGACGCTTCACACCGTACTTAGAACGACCTTTCTTACGGTCGTTTACACCAGCACAGTCAAGTGCGCCGCGGACAGTGTGGTAACGTACACCCGGAAGATCTTTTACACGACCGCCACGGATTAGTACAACACTGTGCTCTTGAAGGTTATGACCTTCACCGCCAATGTAAGAAGTCACTTCGAAGCCGTTCGTTAGACGAACACGACATACTTTACGAAGCGCTGAGTTAGGTTTTTTAGGTGTTGTAGTGTAAACACGAGTACAAACACCACGTTTTTGTGGGCACGCTTCCAGTGCAGGCACGTTGCTTTTAACAACTTGCTTTACACGAGGCTTGCGAACCAACTGGTTAATAGTTGCCATTAAATAGCTCCTGATTTACTTGAAAGTAAGCTTTGTGAAAAATCTAACCCCAATCACCAATGGCAATTAGGGACGCAAAATTCTATGCAGCAGTGGGGGGTGTGTCAAGAAATATACAGATCTTTTTTATTAAGCCGCTGTAAAAAAATACAAAGACTGGCCAATAAAGTGTCAATCATTCCCAAGTAATGCTGTTTTCATGGGTCTCAGTAAGCTCTACAAAGCCTTTAAAATCTATGACTTGCAGGTTATTTGAGCTTTCAACTGATAGTCCCCTAGCCTGTAAATCTTCAGATAAAACGAAGACATTATCTTTTTCTGAAAATAGCGGCATTCCGGCTAAATAACTCGCATCTTGGGTTAATATTATTGCGTCCTGTAGATTCAGGTAACATTGTGCGTGCTTAAAGCCGGTTTCATTCTTAATGATATGCAGCATAGGGTATCTCAATAAGTCAGTATTTTATTACATGACGCAAGCTCATGAGAGATGATACTCGACGTCACGATATCGCATTCAATCGCTAGGCTGTCCACTGTCATTCCATACCGATCCATACTTTGTTTACATACGTAGACTTGGTCAATATCATAAAGGTCTAACAACTTATATGCACTGATGTAATCCCTCGACAAGACCTGCTTTGGGTCTTGATTAATACGCAACTGATTCACGCCGTCGGCAATAAAGAACACTTTGATATCTTCGCTATAAGCTGAAGTGGCGAGTAGCGCATCCAGCCCTTCTCTCCCCTTTGCACTGGCGTGAGGTAACGAAGTAAAAACGAAGCCTAATACACTCAAAATTGTACTACCCTATCTTGCGTTAACAGCGCTTCAGCTAAACTGCCTAATCCAGCAAGCTGAAAGCCCTCTGCGAGGTTGTCACCATTGAGTTGATGCTGTGTCGACTCTACTGGGCTAACGACCCCCCTGCGTAAGGAGGCGGCCACACACGTATCTAAGCTGATGTTGTGGTTAAGTGCGAGAGCCTGCCACGCAGCAACTAAATCGAACTCATCATTTGCAGGCACAGTTAAGCGTGAGGCATTGTGCACGCCATCTTGATAAAAAAACACACTTGTCAGGCGGTGTCCTTTCTCAATCAGTGCAATGGCAAACTGATAGGCGCTTCGTGCTGACTGACTCCCATACACAGAGCCATTGACAACAAGCGTATAGGTCAAGGGGGTCACGATTACTCGTCCTCAGTTTTACGCTGTCTGATATACAGATAAACCGTATGCTTAGAGATATTTAGACGGTCAGCAACTCGATTAATGGCGTCTTTAATGTCAAAAATTCCTTTATCGTAAAGCTCCATGACGATCTGACGGTTTTTAGTATTATTCGAGACTGACTTATCAGCATTAATGTCTTCAATTGTACGCTCAACCGTTTGGTCGACAAGTTCCTCAACATCACTGGCAAAGTTGACCGACGATGCCGCATCTTTGGCATCTTGAGTTGGCATGAATGATTGCAAAACTTGCGAGAATGGCGCATCTAAGTTGACGTTAATACACAGCAGTCCAATGACTCGGTTATCACCGTTACGAATAGCAATGGTGATAGATTTCATGAAAACCCCACCTTTCGCGCGCGTAAAGTATGAGCGAGAGAAATTACGCTCAGACCCTTCGATGTCTTTTAACATTTTAAGCGCTAAGTCGGTAATTGGTGAGCCAACTTGACGACCGGTATTCTCACCATTGGCGATCTTGATTGCCGACGTATTAAGATCTTCCAACGAGTGCAAAACAATCTCACAAAACGGTCCAATTAGACTGGCTAGCCCGTCCACCACCGCTTCGTATGACTTGAGTATGATTTTCTCATGCTCACTAAATGGCGCCACATCGACGGAATCCATTTCAAGTAACATCTCGGCATTAACAATGTCAGTCACAGTGTGTTGACCTTAAAAACTAAAAAAATTGATGTAAGTTTATCAGAAAATTTGAAGTCCTTACCTAAGTAAGTCTTCAACAAGTGATTTGGGGCAAAAAAAGGGCAGTTTTTCATAGATATAAAAACAGAAAGAATAAAAAAAGGCTCACTAATGTGAGCCTTTGAATGACAACTGCGACTAATTATTGAGCAGCTGGGGCATTCTCGCCATCAATCTTCAACAATTCAACTTCGAATACGAGCGTCGAGTTCGCTGGAATGGTTGGTGTATCTTGCTCACCGTATGCCAGCTCTGGTGGAATTACAAACTTATACTTTGAACCCACTTGCATCAACTGAACACCTTCAGTCCAGCCTGGGATAACACGGTTTAATGGGAAGGTAGCAGGCTGACCACGTTCATAAGAACTGTCAAATTGCGTACCATCGATCAACGTACCCTTGTAGTGCACTTCAACCGTATCGGTTTCTTTTGGTTGCTCGCCCGTTCCTGCTGTTTCTACTTGGTATAGTAGGCCAGATTCAGTTTTCGTTACGCCATCTTGTTTTTCAAACTCAGCGCGGAAGTCATCGCCTTCTTTTTGAGCTGCAGCGGCTTTTTCAACAGCTTGCTGTTGCATTGTGTCCGCAACACGCTTATCTAAACCTTCTAGTGCTGCACGAATCTCATCTTCAGACAAGATTTCTTTGCCAGCGAACGATTCTTCAATCCCTTTCAGTACCAATTCTTTTTTCAGGTCGATACCAAATTCTGCTGGCTTTTCAATGCTGGTGCTCAAGTAAGTAGCGAAAGAAACACCGATTGCGTACGCGGCTTTATCATCTTCCGTTTTAAAGTGAACCGCTTTACCTGCTTCCGCTTGCACTTGTTCTTGTGCCGCTGGTTCTGCTTTTGGCTCTTCTTCTTTCTGGCAACCTACTGCCAAGATAACCGTCGCTGCAAGTAGCGATACTTTAAATACTGATTTCATTCATCTCTCCAGTTTATGGACATGCTATAGATTTAGCCATTAGTCACAACAATACGCCTTGTTTTTTAAGGCGGTATGCGTAACCATTTAAATCTAGTCACTATTTCAATCTTATAAGAACTTTAAATATACTAGTTTAGGCTCAAGACTCAATGTGGAATATCGGTAATGATGCGAATAATATCTCATTCTGTGCTGTACTTAGTTGTCATCGGCCTGTTAAATGGCTGCTTTTTCTCTAGTAACGCAGAAAAACGCTGGGATCTTGCTTTAGAAGGGTCCACCAGTGTTGCTCTCAGTCGTGATGCTCGATTTGCACTTCTCTATTCTAAACAACAACAATTACAGTTGTGGGATCTGCAAGAAAATATATTACTTGCCAAATTGGGTATTCAAGACCCAGACGAAAACATTATCTCGCTCATTCGTTTTTCCGACAACGGCCGATTTGCTGTGACTGCGACCCAAACCAATTTCGCGGTATGGGACCTAGGTTGGTCTCAGTCCTCAGGTTTATGGTCTATTGCCGACGGCTTAATCCAAGACATCGCCATTGGTAATAATGGCGAAGAAATACTTTTAGGATTAAGTAACGGTAAAGCCATTTTCATCGATTTAGTCACCGGAAGACGCCTAGAGTTCCTTGCTCACGTAGAAAAAGTTAATTCTGTTTCCTTATCCCCTAACGGAAAATATGCATTAACAGGTGGAAATGACCACAATGCGTTTTTTTGGAGTACTGAGTCGGGGCAAATCTTGCGGGAGTTCCCTCACGAGCAGCGTGTTGGCACCGTTGAATTACAACGTGATGGACGCTTCGCGCTCACATCAGACATTGGCAATAATGCGATTGTTTGGGATTTAAAAACGGGCTCAAAACTCAGTCAGTTAAGTACCTGGACACGACAACTTATTTTTTCAACCGCTCGGTTCTCCGACGATGGTCAGTTACTCGTAACCGGCTCTCCCTCTTCTCGATTGATGGTTTGGGACACTAAGAGCGGTAAACGAATCGAAGGGTATGAGGTAGAAATGCTAAAAGATGTGCGCCCGCCTAGAGGGGTAGTGTATGATGCAGCATTTGAAAATAACCAACGCGTCCTCTCCGCTTCATCAGCGGGTGTCGTACAAGCGTGGTCCATCAATGAGTAACCTATGAGTAACGAAAGCTATCAAGTGCTACAAGACCGAATTAATGATATGGAATGTAAAATTGCGTTCCAAGAGCAAACCATTGAAGAATTGAATGACGCGTTGACCCAACAACAATTGCTCATTAGCAAGATGCAGGATCAAATGAAATTCGTGGTGGGTAAAGTCAAGAATATGGACTCGCCAAATCTTGCCGATCCCTCAGAAGAAACCCCGCCTCCCCATTATTAAAAAGGTCAGCATAAGCTGACCTTTTATTTATAAGATGTCTTCACTTGATTATACGAGTGAACGCTGCCTCACTGCTTCAAATAAGCAAATACCTGAAGCCACTGACACATTTAAGCTAGAGACCGAACCGGCCATTGGGATCTTGATAAGGTCATCGCAAGTCTCACGAGTCAAGCGTCTCATACCGTCACCTTCCGCGCCCATAACGACCGCTAGAGGACCCGTCAATTTCGCCTGATAAACATCATGCGTCGCTTCTCCTGCAGTGCCAACAATCCAGACACCTTGCTCTTGTAAAGCTCGCATCGTTCTTGCTAAGTTTGTCACCCGTACCAATGGCACGGTCTCTGCTGCGCCACACGCCACTTTACTGACCGTTGCAGTCAGTGGGGCGGAACGGTCTTTTGGCACGATAACAGCCGCGACACCGGCTGCATCGGCATTACGTAAGCAAGCGCCTAGGTTATGTGGATCCGTTACGCCATCTAAGATCAAGAATAACGCTTGTGCATTGTCATTCACTATGGACTCTAGATCATTTTCGTTCAATTGCTTCGCAGGCTTAACCTTCGCGATAACACCTTGGTGATTCGCGCCACTGGCTTTGTCATCTAAGACTTTACGGCCCATCTGCTGAACCGAACAGCCTATCTTAGCCAACTCATTCAACAAAGGAAGCAAGCGATCGTCTTGGCGCCCTTTCAATACATACGCCTCGATGAAACGAGCAGGATCTTTCTCTAGTACCGCTTTTACGGCGTGAATACCGTAAATAAACTCATTACTCATGGTTTTAACCTTGATTCATTATTTCTTTTTAGCATTGCTGGTTTTAGCGCGCGGCTTTTTACTGCGGGCTTTGCCTGGCTTGCTTTTTGAACCCTTAGCGGGGGTTTTCTGTTCTTGACCATCTGGTCGCTTTGTTGGTTCGACGAGCGGACTCGCTTTACCTGAGCGTCTACTTTTGGCAACACCTTGCTTCTTCGCTTTCGCTTTGCTTTGCGCTTCTGCTACTCGCTTCTTCGCAGTTTTACCTTTGCCGCGTACTTTACGGTCTGTCCCCACTAATTCAAAGTCAATTTGCTTGTCGTTTAAATTTACCGCCAGTACTTTGACTTTGACCGCATCGCCCAAGCGATAAATTGCACCAAAACTTTCACCAATCAGCCTTTGACCAATTGGGTCGAATTGATAGTAATCGTTAGCTAAATTCGATATATGAACCAAGCCATCGATATGCAATTCTGTCAGACGAACAAAGAAACCAAAACCGGTGACATTAGCAATCACACCGTCAAGCTCTTCGCCGACATGATCTTGCATATACTCACACTTCAACCAATCAGAGACATCACGGGTAGCATCATCAGCACGACGTTCGGTCATTGAACACTGTTCACCATAAAAATCCATATCATCAACGGAATAATGATACCCACCGGTTGGTGTCCAACGGTCTTGGTTACGGCCCGCCTCTTTGGCAATAAGATACTTAATTGCACGATGCAGCAATAAATCAGGGTAGCGGCGAATTGGCGAGGTGAAATGCGCATAACGCTTTAACGCCAAACCAAAGTGACCGCCATTATCCGCGTTATAGACCGCTTGCTTCATTGAGCGTAGCAGCATCGTCTGAATCAACTCTTTATCTTGTCGTTGCGCAATTTGCTTAATAAGGTCCGCATAATCGGTTGGTGAAGGCTGTAAACCACCGGTCAGATTAAGCCCTAGCTCCCCTAAGAAATCACGAAACCCGGTCAGTCGCTCTTCACCTGGGGTTTCATGAACTCGGTACAAGGCGGCTTCTTTGGCTTTTTCTACTAATGACGCTGAGGCGATGTTAGCCAAAATCATACATTCTTCGATGATCTTGTGGGCATCATTTCGAATTACCGGCTCAATACGGTCAATCTTTCTGTCGGCATTAAAGATAAATTTGGTTTCAACGGTTTCAAATTCAATCGCACCACGTTGATCACGCGCGGTTTTTAATACCTGATACATGCGGTGCAATTCTTCCAGGTGCGGAACCACTGCGTCATAGCGCTCTCTTAGTTCCGAATCACCCTCTAGAATATTACTCACCTTGTTATAGGTTAAACGCGCATGGGAGTTCATGACCGCTTCGTAATGCTTATAACCTGAGAGCTTACCCGTATCCGAGATGGTCATCTCACAAACCATACATAGACGGTCAACTTGTGGGTTCAGCGAACAAAGTCCATTGGATAGGACCTCGGGTAACATGGGCACCACCTGAGATGGGAAGTACACCGAGTTACCACGCTTAATCGCTTCTTTATCAAGCACAGAGTCGGTACGAACATAATAGCTGACATCCGCTATCGCTACCCATAAACGCCATCCGCCACTCTTTTTACGTTCACAATACACCGCATCATCAAAATCTCGAGCATCTTCCCCATCAATAGTGACCAATGGAAGATCACGAAGGTCAACTCGGCCTTCTTTTGCCTCTTCTGGGACAAACTCACCAAATTGCTTAACGTATTTATCGACTTCTTCTGGCCAAACATGGGGAATTTGATGGGCTCGAATAGCAATTTGAGTTTCCATACCTGGCGCCATATTTTCGCCTAGCACTTCAACCACTTGACCGGCCATTTTTCGAGATTTAGCGCCACGATCGGTGACTTCAATAACCACAACGTTCCCCATACGAGCACCATTTCGATGTTCATTAGGAATCAAAATATCGTGACTAATACGGGAGTCATCGGAGACGACATAGGCGTAGCCGTACTCTAAGAAAAAGCGACCAACAACATGATCTTTTCGCTCTTCCAATATACGAACTAATCGCCCTTCTTTTCGACCGCGCTTATCTTTACCGGTCGGTTGAACAAGCACAAAGTCCCCGTGCAAAAGCGTGCGCATTTGGTGGTGAGGCAATAACACATCTTGATCTTTATTTAGACTACCTTCCGGTCTCACCCATCCATGACCATCTTTATGGCCAATCACTAAGCCTTTGATCATTTCTAGTTTATCGGGCAAGGCATAGCACTGACGACGAGTAAAGACCAATTGCCCGTCTCGCTCCATTGCTCTCAGGCGACGACGCAACCCTTCATACTGCTCTTCACCAGACAAGCCTAACGATTCAAACAGATCGTTACGGTTCATTGGGACATTGACACCTTTTAAGAAGTCAACGATGAACTCTCTGCTTGGAACTGGGTTTTCGTAATTTTGGGATTCTCTTTCGGCAAAGGGATCGTCTACACGATTTTCGCTAGGCTTGTTCGACATAGTCTGACCTATTTTGAGGGGAGGTATAGGTCGATTATAACTGACTGGGGGGATAAGCTACAGAAATCGTTTGTCATTCTACCGATGATAGCCACGAGACGCATTACCAGAAATCATTACGCCTCTTTGCACGAGCGATAATGTTTTGCGGCATACGAGACTCCAACCCACGGCGTAGCATTGAGATACGTTTATGTTTTGAGTTATCCGGAGTGACTGAATTGTATAACCAGCGATACGCATCCTCATAATCTCTTGGACTACCATAATCGCGCAATAACAACTCTGCCAACTGAATACGGGCATCAATATTGCCCATCGATGCCGCTTCACGAAAATAAGGAATCGCCCGTTCTTTATCTTCTTGAACAAATGTCCCTCTTGAGTAATACCGACCGAGTTGCTCTAAGGCGACAGGAAGGCCTTGATGTGCAGCATTCTCCATATAGTATAAGCCCAGCTCAACATCTTGAGGCACACACACACCCCACGCGAGCATATCGCCATATAAGAACTCATAGGCGGGCAAACTGATACGGGTTGCCCTCGCCATAATGTCTTCTACAAGCTGGCAGTTATCCGCTTTAACTTGGGCAAGGTGACGGTTTTCTGCAATCAGCCCGATCAACTGATCTTCAGAGTAAATCGGAATCGGGGCACCAACATCTGCCGCTTGAGCCACCTTCAACGTGCCAAGAAACGACATACAAATCAACGCTGTTATTTTGTGTCGCCTCATCACGATAGGGAACCTCTCATCACTTCAAACAAAATTGCGACCTCAGTAAGCCGCTATTGTCATTTTATCGGCAAACCTACGCTTCACTTTAATCTAAACAGAGAAAAAACGGCAAAATTTTGCCACTTGCTGTTGAATGATACGCGAGCGTGTCAAAAAAATGGCAGAAGATCACACTTCTTATCGTTCTTTAGATATAAAAAAACCAGCGCAAGCGCTGGTTTTTAACGTCTGTTCTAGCTTCGAATTACACTTCGAAAGGGTGAACCTTAATAATAGTTTCGTTACGGTCAGGACCCGTAGAAACGATATCAATTGGTACACCAGTTAGTTCTTCAATACGTTTGATGTAATCTAGAGCTGCTTTCGGAAGTTGCTCAATAGAAGTAGCACCAAATGTGTTGTCTGACCAACCTGGCATTGTTTCGTAAATAGGCGTTGCTTCTTCAAATGCTTCAGCAGCCATTGGAGAAACCTCTAGAATAGCGCCATTTTTCATCTTGTAACCAGTACAGATTTTTAGCTCTTCTAGGCCATCTAGTACGTCTAATTTAGTTAGACAGAAACCAGAGATAGAGTTGATTTGCACAGCACGACGCATAGCAACGGCATCAAACCAACCAGTACGACGTAGACGACCTGTTGTTGCACCAAACTCGTGGCCAACATCACCTAAGTGTTTACCAACAGGGTCTTGCTTGTCTAAACCATCATACAATTCAGTTGGGAATGGACCTGAACCTACTCGAGTACAGTAAGCCTTAGTGATACCAAGGATATAACCAATATGACGAGGGCCAAAACCAGAACCAGCAGCAACACCGCCAGCCGTTGTATTTGAAGACGTTACATACGGATATGTACCGTGATCGATATCTAGAAGTGTACCTTGAGCGCCTTCAAACATGATCTTATCGCCACGCTTGCGTGCCGCGTCAAGTTCATCAGTCACATCAATAACCAATGACGTTAGAAGGTCTGCATAACCCATGCACTGTTCAAGAACTTCGTCGTAGCTTACTGGATCAACTTTGTAGAAGTGTTCAAGCTGGAAGTTATGGAACTCCATCACTTTCTTCAGCTTTTCAGCAAACATTTCTTTATCGAAAAGATCACCAACGCGAAGACCACGACGAGCCACTTTATCTTCGTACGCAGGACCGATACCACGACCAGTTGTGCCAATTGCTTTTTTACCTAGAGCGACTTCACGCGCTTGGTCAATAGCAATATGGTAAGGAAGAATTAGAGGACAAGCTTCAGAGATGAAAAGACGCTCACGTACTGGAATTCCACGCGCTTCTAAAGGTTTCATTTCTTGTAACAGTGCATCTGGAGACAGAACAACACCATTACCAATAACGCATTTTACGTTATTGCGAAGAATACCTGATGGAATCAAATGAAGAAC
The DNA here is from genome assembly GCF_041471725.1 of Vibrio sp. 10N.261.51.F12. Taxonomy (NCBI): domain Bacteria; kingdom Pseudomonadati; phylum Pseudomonadota; class Gammaproteobacteria; order Vibrionales; family Vibrionaceae; genus Vibrio; species Vibrio sp. 10N.261.51.F12. The sequence goes on from NZ_JBFROV010000065.1 coordinate 13,095, forward strand.
GGTTTTTTCACCGTCAATGACTAGAGTGTGACCTGCATTGTGACCGCCTTGATAGCGAACCACGTATTTTGCATCTTCAGTTAAAAGGTCTACGATTTTACCTTTACCTTCGTCACCCCATTGGGTGCCCAGAACGACTACGTTATTTCCCATCTTTCCAATCTGATTGCTAGTTAAAAAAGGATTCTAGCACCGAAATGTGACTTTGTGCAGTCATTTTTTGGACATTAATACGTAACAAAGATCTAAATCCCTGTCTTTCCTATATAAAATCGGACTTACGTTTGTTTATATTACGTCGCTTAAAACATCATCATTATGATGACTACCCCAGCGACAACTAGGCACCCACCAACTCGTCTCAGTTGATTATCTGGTTGAGACATCAGTTGACCGATCATATTCCTCCACCCATTGGGAGCCAGCAACGGCCCTAGTCCTTCAAAAACTAATACCAACCCAATGGCGACCCAAAATGATGTATACATAATTTACTCCAGATAAAAAAAAGCCCGTCGTGACGGGCTTTTCCATAGCAAGTTTTTAATTAAGCAAAGCTGATATTGCTTCGCTCAATCAAACTAAGCGTTATCGCTCCAGTTATTTAACTGCCGCACCGTTGGCGTCATTCATATAACGGAAGAAGTCACTCTTAGGATCAAGGACTAGGATATCACTCTTATCACTAAACGATGTGCGATACGCCTCTAGTGAACGAATGAAACCATAGAACTCTGCATCTTTGCTGTAAGCGCTAGCATAAATACTTGCGGCTTCTGCATCTGCTTCACCACGTGTGACACGTGCTGTTTTATCCGCTTCAGCCAGTACTGTTGCTACTTCAAGTTCTGCTTGAGCTCGAATAACCTCAGCCTTCTCACGACCTTGAGAACGGTGCTTACGAGCAACAGATTCACGCTCTGCTCTCATACGACGGTAAATAGACTCACTGATTTCATCAGGGAGGTTGATTTTCTTCATTCGGAAATCAACCACACGAACGCCAAGATCCTTCATCGCGCTTCCACGCGTATCTTTTAGTACGTTGTCCATAATAACGTCACGTTCACCATCAATTTCAAGTGCTTGCTTAGCCGCTTCAGTGGTCACTTCTTCGCTGTCTGCACTTTCTGGTAGAACATCTTTATTACGTGGGCCGGAAACGATTTGCTTGATTTCTCTCGCACCGATTTCAGAACGTAATACATCCGTTACTTTTCGCTCTAATAGCGCTTGAGCTGTCAGAGCATCACCGCCACCTGTTGCCAAGTAATATTGACGGAAATCTTCGATTCTCCACTTAACGTAGGTATCAATGATCACGTCTTTTTTCTCAGAGGTTACGAAACGGTCTCCACGACCATCCATCGTTTGGATACGTGCATCAAGCGTTTTTACACGGTCAAACAACGGCATTTTGAAATGTATGCCCGGCTCATAGATACGGGATACATTATTGTCATCACTTAACACTCGGCCAAATCGAATGACGATGCCTCTTTCACCTTCAGGGATGACAAACAAAGACATCAGCATTAATGCCAACGCAACAACTAATACTGGTATCGCTAATTTACGCATTATTAGTATCTCCCTTGACGTGAGTTCGAGTCGCGTGATGTCGTTGAGCTAGCTGGCGCATCAGTCGTTTTCGCATCTAATGGTATTTCATCGTATGCTGACGTCGACGTTGCTTTGCGAGTCTTATTCGAAGACTCTTGACCTGCTAACTTATCAATAGGCAAGTACAGTAAGTTGCCGCTTGATTCAGAGTCAATAAGTACCTTAGATGTATTGGAATAGACCTCTTCCATCGTATCTAAATAAAGTCGATTACGAGTAACTTCTGGCGCTGCTTGATACTCTGGTAATAGTTTTTCAAACTGAGCAACTTGACCCATTGCAGAGTTAATGATGCGCTCAGAATAACCTTGCGCTTCTTTCTTCAAACGCTCAGAACGACCGGTTGCTTTTGGAATAATTTCATTCCTGTAGGCTTCCGCTTCACGAATGAAACGCTCTTCATCTTCTCGTGCAGAGATAGCATCATCAAATGCATCTTGGACTTGTGTCGGCGGACGTGCCGACTGGAAGTTCACATCAACGATGCTTAAACCCATATCGTAGTTATCGATAATGTCGTTAAGCGTTTCTTGTGTACTTTGACGAATTTGCTGACGACCACTCGTTAGAATGCTATCCATCAATGCATCACCGATAACTGCACGAAGTGCCGAATCAGTCGCTTGACTTAAACTGTCATCTGCATTTGTCACAACATACAAGTATTTGTACGGGTCAGAGACGCGATATTGTACATCCATGCCAACGGTAACGACGTTTTCATCTTTGGTCAGCATCGTACCAGAGGCACGCAGTGAGCGAATCGCTTGTACGTTAACCGCTTGGTATTCATCAATAAAGCGAGGACGCCAGTTTAGACCTGGATCGACCATTCGATCGTATTTACCCAAACGAAGCACGACACCACGCTCTGCTTCACCAATGGTATAGAAACCAGAAGAGAACCAAATAACAACAGCAATTAATGCAATGACACCAAAGCCAATCGCACTACCGCCACCGCCTATTGATGGGCCACCGCCACCTTTCTTGCCAAACTTACCACCAATCTTTTGACTTAGCTTATTGAAAACTTCGTCTAAGTCAGGCGGACCTTGATTACGATCACCGGACTTACGACCATCACGATTGTTATTACCCCAAGGGTCATTATCGCGGCCGTTGTTTCCATTATTATTACCAGGCTCATTCCACGCCATTAGGAAGCTCCATCATTAATTATGACGTTATACTGTAGCAGTCCTTTAAGTAACGATAAAGTCACTCAAAACTGCCCCTTCTCTCTTATCAAGTTTAGACCAATCTATTTGTTGCATCCGAATATCAATCAACAAGTTACCATCTGTATCATATTCTTCCCGTTGGATACATTTCATATTAAAAAATGTACTACGGATGCGACCTTGATACTGTGGCGGAATTCTCAATTGATACTGAACCATTTGGCTGACTAAGCGCTCAGTCAGCGCTTCGAACAAGAGTTCAATGCCTTGCCCTTCCATGGCAGAAACCCAAACGGTTCTTGGTTGCCCTTCGCCGTCTCGGTCTATCCGAGGACGTTGGCCTTCTAGATTGTCTATTTTATTCATCACGACTAGAGCAGGTATATCACTAGCATCTATCTCTTCTAGCACGTCATGAACTGCTTGCATGTTCTCACGAAAACGGTCGTCACTTGCATCGACAACATGTAACAAAATGTCTGCTTCTTGCGTCTCTTGCAATGTTGCTTTAAATGCGGCAACCAAATCGTGTGGAAGATGACGAATGAATCCAACGGTATCAGCAAGAATTGCCGGACCGACATCTGCCAGCTCGATTTTTCTTAGTGTTGGATCCAACGTTGCGAATAACTGATCCGCCGCGTATACGCCAGCTTCAGTAATGCGGTTGAACAATGTCGACTTTCCTGCGTTGGTATAACCCACTAAAGAAATTGTCGGTATTTCTGCTCGGTTTCTAGCTCGTCTGCCTTGTTCACGCTGTTTTGCAACCTTGGTTAAACGACGTAAAATCGTTTTGATTCGGTCACGCAATAATCGTCGGTCAGTCTCTAATTGAGTCTCACCGGGACCACGTAAGCCAATACCACCCTTCTGCCTTTCAAGGTGCGTCCAGCCACGAATCAATCGGGTTGAAATATGACGCAACTGTGCAAGCTCGACCTGTAACTTACCTTCGTGAGTACGGGCACGTTGAGCAAAAATATCGAGTATTAGACCTGTACGATCGAGCACTCGGCATTTACACAGACCTTCTAGGTTACGCTCTTGTGCTGGCGAAATGGCGTGGTTGAAAATCACCACATCAGCACCGGTCAGTTGCACAACTTGCGCAATTTCTTGGGCCTTACCTTCTCCAACGTAATACTTAGGGTGAGGGGACTGACGGCTACCTGTCACGACTTGTAACGTGTTAACGCCAGCTGAAGACACAAGCATTTCACACTCGTTAAGATCTTCCCACTCACCTTCCTGCGTGAAGTTGATATGAACAAGGACAGCTTGCTCACCCGATTCATAACGGTCAAACAAGCGAGCAACTCCTTCTTGTGACTTTTATAACGCGAGTTAAAGTATTAATCTTCAGATTTCTCTTGTGGACGCTCATTTGCTGGACGCTCGCCCGTGTGGTGACTAACCGCACGCGCTGGAACAACAGTAGAAATCGCATGTTTATATACCATTTGATTAACGGTATTTTTCAATAGGATCACAAATTGATCAAAAGACTCGATTTGACCTTGTAGTTTGATTCCATTTACAAGATAGATCGAAACAGGAATGCGCTCGCGACGCAGTGCATTCAGGAATGGGTCTTGAAGAGATTGCCCCTTAGCCATTTTTTATTTTCCTTATATTAATATTTTTTAGTTTTAATTATTTAGCTATTGGTGCACTACAAATTAGGTGCGGCCTTTGCATCTGAGCTAAACCAATGAAATACCCCTTAGTTTTATAATCATAGATCATCAATTCACTTTGAAAACAAAACTCAGTTCCTTTTTGGGTACAAATAAACAAAAGCGACCACATTATACACAGTTAATGCCATCTGATGCTATGGCGTCTGTGAGAGTTTTCATTGAATTCTCAACGTGTTCGCTGTCCAGCCAAACCAGATCTTCCCAACTCCTTAACCAGGTAATCTGACGTTTAGCCAATTGACGAGTAGCACAGATTCCGCGAAAAATAGCGTCATCAAAACTACAGTCTCCATCTAAATATTCCCACATCTGCCGATATCCGACACAACGAATAGACGGCAAATCAGAATGTAGATCTTCTCGAGCATATAGCGCTTTTACTTCTTCTTCAAAGCCTGCTTGTATCATTTTATCGAAACGTAGTTCAATTCGTTTATGTAACAAAGCACGATCTTTGGGCGCAACCGCAAATTGTTTTACCCTAAACGGTAAAGGCTCACCCTTCACTTCTGTTAGCTCTGTCAGTGACTTACCTGCAATCCGATAAACTTCTAGTGCTCGAGAAAGACGCTGGGGATCATTGGGATGTATCCTCTCTGCTGAGACAGGATCTATCTCTCGAAGTTCATTATGAAGGGCTTGCCATCCCTTCTCAGTTGCTTCTTTTTCAATTTGTTTACGGATATCTGGGTTTGCTGCTGGCAATGGCGATAACCCTTGCAACAAGGCTTTGAAATAAAGCATTGTGCCCCCCACAAGCAGAGGAATCTTTCCTTCAGCATGGATTCGAGCTATTTCTTGCAACGCGTCTCGACGAAAATCAGCGGCAGAATACGCCTCACTAGGATCAAGGATATCGATTAATCGATGCGGCGCCAGTGATAGCTCATTGGCATCAGGCTTGGCTGTACCAATATCCATACCTTTGTAAATCAATGCCGAGTCCACGCTAATGATCTCAACGGGGTACTGTTGACGAAGGCGTATAGCAAGTTCGGTCTTACCTGAGGCAGTAGGACCCATTAAAAATAAAACTAACGGTAATGTTTGGCTCATGATGAAAACGCTGCAATTGTGGCCGTAAAATCGACAGGACGAACAAATTTAGTATCGCTCAAAGGAAGCTTACCATCGTATAACTGCTCTAAATTGCTAAGCAATTGGACGGATTCAGACAAGGTATAGCAACTTTTCACTTGCAGCACTTGTTTTGTAAGCCATAGACTCAATCGGCTTTGACTTAGGTCATGCTGCTCAAGGGTTGTCAAGTATGACAGCATTTCATCAATTAACAATTGCAAATTTTGTTGTCTAAGTGGCGATGGAACCCCCATGACCATAATGGTTTGCTTATTCCTAACCTTTATATCAATACCAAAATTCAGCAGTAAATCAGCGTGTGATTCTGCTTGCACTCTTTGCTCATCACTCACCTTCAAAGATAGCGGCACGAGTAAAGGTTGCATCATTAATGGACCCGTCGTGGGGTTCAATTGAGCGTAAAGCTTATAAAATTCAGCCCGCTGTAGTGATACCAAGGCACAAATGGGCACAGCCTTGACCAGCACATACCGCTCTCCCACTACACTCATTGCCTTACCAATTTGTTCAATATTAATTTCAAGGGTACTTGGTATGTCAGGCAATAACTCATCCGATTTAGCCACGGTCTCTGAGGATAAGTGCGGGGTCTGGAGCAGGTCTTGATACACCTGTGCTTCAGCAAGACTTGGTGGCTTGGTCATCACTCGCTGCGAAGCATTCCTTTGAGAGGGATCGCTTGATTTTTTAACCGATGATGTTTCTGGTGACCAGTAATTTGCAGGGGAACGTTCAGCAATTTGATGATCCGCTCGCGACCCATCTTCCATTGAACGAGGCGACGGTGTTTCTTGGCATGATGTTGCGCCTCGAGACTGAGTGGTATCTCGAGGTTGGTAATCATTCCGCCCTGGATAGGCAGGTATGTTCTCTACCACATCAATGACTGAAGGTTCTACTGGATTAGCGTTTTCGTTGTTTATTATGCCGGGCTCAGCGACCAAGGCTTGATCATCACAAGTCTTTTGCTGATTCAATGGCTTGTCGAATGCCTCTGCTTGGCTAAATCCCGCACTAGAAGCTTGTGGAGCCTCTATCGATTTAGCCTGCACCAGAGCATCGCTTAACGCTTGATAGATGAAGTCATGCACTAAGCGGGCTTGATGGAACCTCACTTCATGCTTTGCCGGGTGTACATTCACATCCACTTGGTGTGGGTCGATATCGATAAACAACACAAAAGCCGCGTATTGCTCGGGGGCGAGACTCGATTCATAACTTTGCCTGATAGCATGATTGATCAACTTATCACGCATCATTCGGCCATTCACGTAACAGTACTGAAGATCGTTTTGTGCCCTGCCGCCTTCAGGTGTCGTAATCCAGCCATGAAGCTTAAGATCATGGTGCTCTAGCTCAATTCTTAGCATGTGACGAACAAATACTGAGCCACACACTGAGGCAATTCTTTTTTCCGCCTGTTCCGAGGTTTTCGCCGCACGATATTGTCGAATCAACTTACCATTGTGTTTAACATTGATTGACACATCAAAACGACTCAGCGCGATTCTCTTCAATAACTCATCAATATGAGTGAATTCTGTTTTTTCAGTACGCAAAAACTTACGCCTAGCTGGCGTATTAAAAAATAGATCCAGCACCTCCACCGTGGTTCCGATAGGGTGGGCAGTAGGCTTTAGGCTGACCGTCATATCTCGGCCCTCCGCGTAAGCACTCCACGCTTGCTCTTGAGCGGCAGGTCTTGAGGTCATCGTAAGGCGAGAAACCGAACTAATACTGGCCAATGCCTCACCGCGAAACCCCAGGCTCACGATGGCTTCTAGGTCATCCAGTGTATGGATTTTTGACGTTGCATGACGGCTCAATGCAAGCTGCAGCTCATCTTTAACAATGCCCTTGCCATTATCACGAACCCTAATGAGTTTAGCGCCACCTTTTTCGATATCGATATCGATACGAGTGGCACCCGAATCGATGCTATTCTCCACCAGTTCTTTGATGACTGAAGCCGGTCTTTCAACTACCTCTCCAGCGGCAATTTGGTTCGCTAATCTAGCGGGGAGAATTTTTATTGTCACACTATTACTCCATGCCTTAAGGCACATTAGCTATCTGCACGGCGACTGATTAACGGTTAGGAATAATCAGGACCTGTCCGACCGCCAACTGATCTGAACGAAGTTTATTGGCTTCACGAATACTCTGGACGGTCACATCATACTTAGACGCTATCTTTCCTAAAAACTCACCGCGTTTGACCGTATGTTTTCTCACAGGTAGGTCTTTAACACTCACCGATACTTTTAGCTTTTGACCTAATTTTAGCGTGTCAGACCTAAGGTTGTTCTCACGTTTGATATCCGCAACAGAAACCTTGTACTTATTAGCAATCTTACCAAGGTAGTCACCTTTAACCACGGTATGGGTCACAATACGGGTTTCAACTGTATTTACCTTATTACTCACTTTAACTGGCGCAGCGTTGCCAGGAATAACAAGCACCTGTCCAACCGCTAACCCATTGCTTTTGAGTTTATTGGCGGATTTAATATTGGCGACCGATGAGCCATATTGTTGGGCAATAACCGATAAGGATTCCCCACGCTTCACCGTGTGTTTTCTTTGCTGCCCTTTATTAGCAAACAATGTCCCTTCAGGTGGGTTTTCCTCGAAATATTGAACCAACGCTTTTGCCAAAGCTCGTGCTAGCTTATCTTGATGGCTACGCGTGGTAAGCAGTCGCTCCTCTCCAGGGTTAGAGATAAACCCTGTTTCAACGAGTACAGAAGGAATATCTGGCGATTTCAGAACCGCCAAGCTGGCATTAACGGGCTCTTTCTTATGCAAATGAGCAACTTTGCCCATTTCTTTTAGAATCTTAGTCGCAACCTTATACCCCTCTTTTTGAGAGTGACTAAATTGCAAATCAAGCAGCGTTTGACTGACATTTTTATCATTGGAGTTTTTGGCTAACGCCTCACCAGCCCCACCGAGTAATTCGGATTGCTGTTCATGGTTTTCAACCCAGCGGGCTATCTCAGTATTTGCTCGTCTCGTATTGAGGACAAAGACAGAGGCACCTCGAGGTTGTGGTGTTCTAAATGCATCCGCATGAATTGAGACCAATAGATGAGCTTTATTTTTTCGGGCTATGTCGGAGCGTTTGTTGAGGTTGACAAAATAATCCCCACGTCGAGTCAAGACGGCTCTCATTCCAGGAATCGCATCAATTTGAGCGGCTAATTTCTTCGAAACACTCAGAGTGACATGCTTTTCGTATTTATTTGTCGGACCGATAGACCCTGGGTCTTCTCCGCCGTGTCCAGCATCAATTGCCACCACAATATCCGCGGTACCGCGCAGTTGTGAGGCATCACGACTGACCTCTGTTTTACTGTTTGCCACTGCCACAGGTTTTGGCGTTGCGGCTTTCCCATGAGGGAAGTCAATCACAAGCCGATGGCCATACTGCCCGCCCGGTGTCGGGTTTAGCGTAAATAACTGAGGCGTCGAGGCTTGTTTCAATTCAAAAACAAGGCGGTAGGTCCCTTTTTTGGGTGGAGAGCTTTTTCTCACTTTACTCAGTACAGGGCTATCCGAGACATTAAGCGGAAGCTTAGTATTCAAGGTCGTGTCGTTAAGATCGACTACAATACGACTAGGTCCAGACAGTGAAAAATAGCTGAAGTCCGCTTTTGACTTGAGGTCAATAACGACTCGAGTTTCATCCGGTGACGGCCAAACACGTATCCCTTCAAGCGTATTAGAGAACGCTAGACTAGGAAACAATAGCAACACCGCCAGCATGATCCCTTTCATGCGACTAAACAAACGATTGATCAATTTAACTCCAATTGACTAATTAGCTGACGTCCATATTCAGAATTTGCCGTGAAGGTTATCTCACGGGCTTCACCCACGTATCGTAAATCAATGTCGAGATCGGCATCAGGTAAAACACCGGCCCCTTTCTCGGGCCACTCTACCAAGCATATTGCATCGTCAGAAAAATAGTCTCGAATACCCATAAATTCGAGTTCTTCAGGATCCGCTAATCGGTATAAATCAAAGTGATAAATATTCCACTGTTTCAATTGATAAGGTTCAACAAGGGTATACGTTGGGCTCTTTACGTTACCCTTATGTCCCTGACTTTGGATGAACCCCCGACTAAAGGTTGTTTTCCCAGCACCAAGATCACCATGCAAATAGATTGTTGTTTGTTTTGAGCAAAGATTAGCTAATTTAGTTCCAATTAAAACTGTCTCTGATTCATCTGCTAAGGCAAATTTTTTAGTGTTCATCACGTTTTTCTCTGAATACGTCGGTTATAAGATGAAATAGTAAACTGTGTCGGTTTTTATAGACAAGCATTGTTGTGTAAGTAATTAGAAAATTTACCATTAAATACCATGATTCCCTACTGACACCGCTCAATTTCGTGTAATCCTCATACACAAACTAGGATATCTGCTTTTTTTACACTCATACTTTGGACACAAACCGATTTGAGTATAGAATACGCGTCCTTTTTAAGTAGAGTCATCGTGATGGATTTAGAGAAGCTAGCTAACGACATTAAGTCTTGGGCCAAAGAACTGGGTTTTCAAAAAGCCGGTATTAGTGATATCGCCTTAGAAGACCAAGAAGCTTCACTGACTCGCTGGATAGAGGCCGGCTATCACGGTGAAATGGCATGGATGGAGTCCAACCAAGATTTACGCATTCATCCTGATAAACTCCACCCCAACACCTGTCGCATTATCAGCGTTCGCATGAACTACTTACCTGAGGATGCGCATTTTGCCAGTAACCTCGAAGACAAGCACACAGGCTATATCAGTCGCTATGCCCTAGGGCGCGACTACCACAAGCTCATTCGTAACCAATTAAAAAAGCTTGGCCAAAAAATAGAGCACGAAGTCGGTACACTCGGCTATCGCCCATTTGTCGATTCAGCGCCTGTCCTTGAACGCCCATTAGCAGAAAAAGCCGGATTGGGTTGGACAGGCAAGCACTCTTTGATACTGGATCAAGAAGCTGGTTCATGGTTTTTTCTTGGTGAGTTGTTTATTGATCTACCACTGCCTGTAGACAAAGCCGTCGAAAACCAATGCGGGAAATGCACGGCATGTGTTACCTCTTGCCCAACTAATGCCATCTTGGAGGATGGCGTTGTCGATGCTAGGCGTTGCATTTCTTATTTAACCATCGAATACGATGGGATTATTCCAGAAGAATTTCGTGATGCTATTGGCAATCGAATCTATGGCTGTGATGATTGCCAATTGGTTTGCCCGTGGAATCGCTTCTCGAATCTTAGCCCTCAAGCCGACTTTCAACGTCGCCCTGTATTTAAAGACCTAGACCTAACCACTTTACTTACTTGGGATGAAGCCACATTTCTAAAAAATATGGAAGGTTCTGCCATTCGACGTATTGGCCACCAACAATGGCAACGCAATATTATCATCGCAATGGGTAACGCTTCTTTTAAACAGGCTTATGTTGTCTTGTTAGAGCAACTTAAAGGTCACAGCACACTACTTGATGTCCATATCGATTGGGCACTCAATAAACTGCACGCACAAATCGATACGCCGTTGCTAAAGAAAATCGATATAAGAAACCAACGTCTAATCCGAATAGTACAAAAAGGGTTACCCCGCGATTCATAGGCTTAGGCTATTTGGTGTACGATTTCCCAATAAATCAATTAAATTTTCTTGACTAACATCTCAAATTTGAATTTGTGGAAAAAAAACAATTTCATTCCAACGCTAAGCCCCAGAATTCAGGTTAAACACAGACGCAATATATGATTAGGATCAAATAAGTGTCAGTTGATGATCATTTAAATAATCATCAACCGAACGGAGAAATCAATAAAAATCATTAAATAACAACGCCTTACCGTGTTATTCAATAGTTTTTACCGCACTGGGAAATGTAAAGATCTTTCAAGCACTCAACAATGATAAATATCAGAAACAACTTATCAACCAAGTTATCCACACCCAGTTTAGTGTGGATAAGTCTGTTAATTTAAATGTAAACATGCAGTAGAAACGGGCTTTAGCCCATATCCACAACGTTGAATAACTTCGAGAATAGCAGCCTGCTCACATCAATAAGGCTTAAAATCAACCTGACATCGATGAACGTTACAAACTAACTAAATTTTGGAGTGATGCTTCTCAGCATTAGGAAAGAGCGCGCAGCGAAAGGACGAAGTTTCTCAACTTGGCTTATATAGAATGCTGCGTTTTAGCTTTCTATTCAAAGAAAGCAAAGCGATACACCAACCTCATCCTTTAAGGTAAGGAAAACAGTCTAAACTCTTTTTGAGTGTATGGACGCTTAAAATGGAGCGATACATCGG
>NZ_JBFROV010000066.1:0-1411 GCF_041471725.1 Vibrio sp. 10N.261.51.F12
TAATGCCGATCAGTTAAAGTCAAAGTGATCGGTTGAACGATCCTTCAGAGCTGTCAAAATCCAAGTGTATTTAATGCACTTGGATTTTTTATGGATGTCTCTCAAGCTCTAAACATAATTAATGATTGGAAACCTAATAAAGTTGAAACTTTGTCTGATTTGCTTCCAATTGAACTCATCGACGAAGCTTATTCTCTTACTGATACTATCACGATGAGAAAGAGGAAATTAACTTTAGAATCCATGGTGTGGCTGCTTGTTGGAATGGCTATCTATAACAGTAAGTCCATGAAAGATTTAGTAAACCAACTTGATATTGTCGACCGTACAGGTAAAGCTTTTGTCGCACCGAGTGCGTTGACTCAACGTCGAAAGACGTTGGGTGAAGACGCAATTAAAGCGGTCTTTGAGCGAATGACTACGTCATGGTTAAAAAGTGCAAAGTTACCCCAGTGGAATGGATTAACGCTGCTTGGCGTCGATGGAGTTGTTTGGCGAACGCCCGATAACCCGCAAAATGAAAATGCATTTTCTCGACAAAAAGGGACACAATATCCGCAAGTGAGAATGGTCTGCCAGATGGAACTAAGCAGTCACATTATCACGGCCAGTGCCTTTGATAATTACAATACAAACGAAATGGTATTAGCTGAAAAGCTGATAGAAACAACACCAAACCATAGCGTAACAATGTTCGATAAGGGGTTCTATTCTTTAGGTTTATTACATAAATGGCAAGACACTGGCGATGAACGCCACTGGCTTATTCCCCTCAAGAAAAACACACAATATGACATCGTTCAATCTTTAGGGCGAAATGACAAACTGGTTCAATTACACAGTAATCCAAGAGCTAGGAAACTATGGCCTGATTTACCAAAGTCGATAACCGCTCGGCTTGTCACACGTAAAATTAAAGGAAAAGACTACCAAGTATTAACCTCTATGACCGACTCCTTACGTTACCCATCAAAAGATATTGCAGGCCTTTATGAGCATCGTTGGGAAATTGAGCTAGGCTACCGAGAGCAAAAACAATACATGCTTGGAAATCGTCTCACGCTGCGAAGTCGTTTACCAGAACTGGTAAAGCAGGAGTTATGGGGCATCTTGCTTACTTACAATTTAATCCGATACCAGATGGTCGAGCTCTGCTTCAATTTAAAGGGAAATTACCTTCCTTATCAACTGAGTTTTAACGGCACATTAGCTCATGTATCTGCGTTACTTGTAGGCTTACCTTACTCAACACCAGGAGCAATACCTCGTCAGTTAAAGGGGTTCCACAACATGGCTGAAAGCTTAGTACTTGAAGGGCGAAGGGAAAGGACATTCCCTAGAACAGTTAAACCCAGACCACAACGGTATGCTAAGAACAAAAATGCCGTTCACTCTTAAGTGAACGGCATTA
>NZ_JBFROV010000067.1:0-215 GCF_041471725.1 Vibrio sp. 10N.261.51.F12
TATGCCCCTGATATTGTCGACATCGGTGGTGTCGACAACCTTCGCTTTGCAGACCAAGCGACCATTACAGATAAAGATGCGGGGGAATCGACGTTCGATACGGGCGTTGCCGCGGTGGGCGGTGCTGATAACCTAGCGGAAGGTACGTTTACCTTCGATGAAGACGGCAATTGGAGCTACACCATTCCCAATGATTTGGAGGTGGTGCAAAGCCT
>NZ_JBFROV010000068.1:0-374 GCF_041471725.1 Vibrio sp. 10N.261.51.F12
TTGGAGGTGGTGCAAAGCCTGACGGCGGGTGAAACCATCCCGCAAACCTTTACGATTCAAACGGCGGATGGAACGCCGCACACCATCACAGTGAACCTTGTGGGTGTGAACGATGAGGCGACCTTTGCGGGGACCTCAAGCGGTGAAGTAACGGAAGACGATGGCGCTGATTTGGTCACCGATGGTGGGGTGGATTACCTGCAAGTGGCAGACCAAGTCAACATCACCGATATCGACGATGGCGAAGGGCAGTTTGATGTGGCGACGTTGAGCCCGGATGCGGGTAACTTCGCCAATGGCGCCTTGACGCTGCAACCGGATGGCAACTGGAGCTTCCGCATTCCGAACGACAGTGATGAAGTGCAAGGGTTAGC
>NZ_JBFROV010000069.1:0-200 GCF_041471725.1 Vibrio sp. 10N.261.51.F12
TGTGGCTCGCTCGCCAATCCCTCGTTATCAATCGCAACATAGGTGAAGGTCACGTCTTCAGTTTGACCATCGGTTAGGTCTTGGAAGTCATTGCCAGGGTTGAACGTGTACGTGCCGTTATTAAAGCTCAATGACCCTTTGTCATCTGGAACATCAGTCGCTAAGGCGTAAGACGCGACGGTGCCATCGACGTCAGAGCC
>NZ_JBFROV010000070.1:0-2609 GCF_041471725.1 Vibrio sp. 10N.261.51.F12
TTGCCATCACCATGATCCGTAAAGATACCTTCACTGCCCTCATACGTCACATGGGTGATGGACAAGTCATCTCCATCAATATCTGATGCGTTAGTTAACAATTGAGCGTCACTGAAGGTGATTGAACCGTCTTCTTGGATGACGTAATTGACATCTTCGACAACAGCAGCGTCGTTCGTTGCCACTACATTGACATTAACGGTCGCGCTATCAAATGAACCATTGCCGTCTGTGACCGTGTAACTAAAAGACGCTTCCCCATTAAAGTTAGGCTCTGGTGTAAATAGAACCTGACCGTTTTCGTCTAAAGACACCGTCCCATGGGTATCATCGGTTGCTTCAACACTTACTAAAGATAAAGTGTCGCCATCGGCATCAAAATCATTAACCAACAAATCCGCAGCTTGTAATACTAGCGTGCCATCTTCTTCAACTTGGATATCTCTCGACGAAATGGTGCCATCTATTTCGATTAACTGTTCAGTAATATCAAGCGTTTCTTCCGCTGTGCTGTGATTTAGATCTAATGCTAAGGTGTTCGAAACCTCACTGCCATCCCCCTGAATCGTTGTCAGAGTGATTTCTTCAGACATGGTTCGAGACACGGTCATGTTTTGTACAACATATGTCCCTCGACCACCCGTTGTTCCTAACTCAAAGTGGTGGACTGGCACATCTGTAGTAAAAGAGTAGACGTCTTCATACTCACCGGAATCCCGATAACCACCTTGCGAACTGATGATTTCACCTTCTGCATCAAACGCTGTGATATTCACTTGGGTCGCTTGACCACTCGATTCATCAAAATACCCTCCCAAGCCATCTAGTTGGAATGATATCTGGTTAACATCCTCTCCTTCGACGGTCACTGTGAGCGTCTCTTCGTCGCTTAGTCCACTACTAGATTGATTACCAATCCCCGCCCCAACATGACTACCGGCACCATTCCATGCTGCCAAATTACCATCACTAACCTCGGTGGTAATGGTGACTCCACCTTCTTCATAAACAGCGGTGTTACCATTGACATCTCCCCAGTCGCTGGTTCTAGCGGTACCATCAAAAACCTCACTACTGGTGTCGTTATCGAAGCTACCGACTTGAATATCTCTAGTATCTGCTTGAATTTCATCAGTGTTAGGGACGAACTGAAGCTCAGTATCTGCCGGATACTCAAGCCCAATGACCATGTCCGCCCATTCATTATCTTCATTTAGATATTGAACTGCACCATGCTCAGGCGCGGTGTCCAAGCGAATCATTGGGTCTGCGCTTGATAGGCTACTGTCATCACGAGCAACAACAAGATCATTAACAGGGTCAACGGTTAAACTGACTGAAGTCGACACCGTTTCTTGACCATCGGTGACGTTGAACGTCATTGCGAGTTCACCGTTAAAGTTTTCAGCGAGAATCACGGTGAAGCTGCCGTCATCGTTCTCAGTCACCTCACCAAATGCTTCAATATACAAACCTTCAGCGGTGAGTTGGTCGCCATCAATGTCAGTAGCATTGGCAAGTAACTGTTCTTGCGAAAAGGTAATGGAATTATCTTCATTGACTTGATAAGACAAGGGGCCAGAAACCACAGGAGTGTCATTAACAGCAATGACATCAATGCTTGCCGTTGTATTTGATGTGAGTCCCGACTCGTCGGCAATCACTACTTGTAATTCGATGTCTCCATCAAAATTTGCATTCGGGGCGAAATAGTAAGTGCCATTCTCATGCACAGCGAAGATACCATCACTGCCGTTGTACGTAACGGACTCTAAGGATACTACCTCGCCATCTACATCACTTGAATTAGCAATTAGCTGATCCGCTGTAATATCAATAATGCCGTCTTCATTAACACTGTATGATGTTGAACCAGCTATCGGCGCGTCATTAACCGCTGCCACATGTATATCTATGCTGGCATTACTCAGTTCCGTGCCATCTGAAACGTCAAAATTTAAGTTTATCGAACCATTAAAATTTTCATTAGGTGCAAATGTATGAGTACCATCACCATGGCTGGTGAGCACACCATCGATGCCTTCGTAATGCACTCCTGCGACAGACAAATCGTCCCCATCAATGTCAGTCGCGTCTGTCAATAATTCACTGTCGGTAAAAGTCAGTGTACCGTCTTCGTCCATGCTAAAGTTTTGGTCGTAAATCACAGCCGCATCATTGACCGCGGTCACCGACACATCAAGTTGAGCCGGTGATACCCCACCATTTCCGTCATCAACGGTGTAGTCAATTTCAAAGTTGCCGTTGAAGTTTTCATCTGGCGTGATGGTATACGTCCCATCGCCGTTGTCTGTGATTGTGCCATTAGGCATACTAATATCAGAAATAGTGACACTGTCACCACCGTTTTCCGCGTTGTCAGTATCCTCATCAGGCGTAGCAAACAATGACGCGATATCTACCCCATTGTCTGCACTGGCCGCTTCTTCACTGGTGGGTAACGTGAATGCCGTTTGGCTGCCCACATCTTGACTTGGCACAACGATACCATCGACCACATCAAACACATGCCAATGGTCACCACTGATGGTGTCAGGTAATTCAGGTGTGAAGGTTTGAACGAGCGTGTCGCCAACAAACACTTGAAC
>NZ_JBFROV010000071.1:0-222 GCF_041471725.1 Vibrio sp. 10N.261.51.F12
CGTGACGTACCGGAAGGCTCTGATGTGGATGGCACCGTGGCGTCGTATGCTCTAGAGACTGATATCCCAGACGACAAAGGCAGCCTAAGTTTCAATAATGGTACCTATACCTTTGATCCAGGTGAGGACTTCCAAGGCCTAACCGATGGTCAGAAGGAAGACGTGACCTTTACCTACGTTGCCATTGACAACGAAGGGCTACCGAGCGAGCCACAAACCATC
>NZ_JBFROV010000072.1:0-218 GCF_041471725.1 Vibrio sp. 10N.261.51.F12
CGTGACGTACCGGAAGCCTCCGATGTGGATGGCACTGTCGCGTCTTACGCCTTGGCGACCGATGTTCCAGACGGCAAAGGCAGTCTGAGCTTTAACAATGGCACCTATAACTTTGATCCTGGTGAGGACTTCCAAGACCTGACTAATGGTCAAACTGAAGATGTGACCTTCACTTACGTTGCCATTGATAACGAGGGATTGGAGAGCGAGCCACAAAC
>NZ_JBFROV010000073.1:0-247 GCF_041471725.1 Vibrio sp. 10N.261.51.F12
GAAGACACCTCGATCACTCGTGAGGTACCGGAAGGATCCGATGTCGATGGCACCGTGGCGTCTTACGCCTTGGCTAGCGACGTTCCGGATGGCAAAGGGTCATTGAACTTCAACAATGGCACCTATACCTTTGATCCAGGTGAGGACTTCCAAGACCTGACTAATGGTCAAACTGAAGACGTGACCTTTACTTACGTTGCGATTGATAACGAAGGGCTCTCAAGTGAGCCACAGACCATCACCATCA
>NZ_JBFROV010000074.1:0-1208 GCF_041471725.1 Vibrio sp. 10N.261.51.F12
TAACTTTGAGAGAACTACTTGGTTTTCCGAGACGTCGGAAACCGCTACACCGGAAAATCAATTGGAGAAACAACATGGCAGTGAACGTAAATACTAACGTATCGGCAATGACCGCTCAGCGTTACCTAAACAATGCAAGTCAAGCGCAAGCGACGTCAATGGAGCGTTTGGCTTCGGGTTCTAAAATCAACAGCGCAAAAGATGATGCGGCTGGTCTGCAAATCTCTAACCGCTTAAACGTACAGAGCCGTGGTCTTGATGTGGCCGTGCGTAATGCTAACGATGGTATCTCGATTGCTCAAACCGCTGAAGGCGCGATGAATGAAACGACAAACATCCTGCAACGTATGCGTGACTTGTCACTACAATCTTCAAATGGTTCAAACTCAAAATCTGAGCGTGTCGCAATTCAAGAAGAAGTGACGGCGTTGAATGACGAGCTTAACCGTATTGCTGAAACCACGTCTTTTGGTGGTAACCGTCTATTAAACGGTACCTACGGTACACAATCATTCCAAATCGGTGCAGACAACGGTGAAGCGGTGATGCTGAACCTTAATGACATGCGCTCTGATAACTCAAGAATGGGTGGCACAAGCTACCAAGCAGAAAACGCGAAAGGCAAAGACTGGAGCGTAGCGGCCGGTTCAAATGATTTGAACATCACGCTAACAGACAGCTTTGGTGAAGAGCAAAATATCGCTATCACGGCTAAATCGGGTGATGACATCGAGCAACTGGCAACTTACATCAATGGTCAAACTGACCTTGTGAAAGCATCGGTCAACGAAGATGGTCAGCTGCAAATGTTTGCCGGTAACAACAAAGTAGACGGTGAAGTGTCATTTGGTGGGTCACTGGCAGGTGAGCTTGGCATGCAAGATGGTCAAGCGGTTACGGTGAACACTATTGACGTGACAAGCGTGGGTGGTGCACAAGAGTCAGTGGCTATCATCGATTCAGCATTGAAATATGTGGACAGCCACCGTGCTGAACTTGGTGCATTCCAAAACCGTTTCGACCATGCGATCAACAACCTTGATAACATTAACGAAAACGTGAATGCCTCGAAGAGCCGTATCAAAGATACTGACTTCGCCAAAGAAACCACTGAGATGACGAAGAACCAAATTCTTTCTCAAGCTTCAAGCTCAATCTTGGCACAAGCCAAGCAAGCGCCTCAAGCGGCAATGAGTCTGCTAGGTTAA
>NZ_JBFROV010000075.1:0-1694 GCF_041471725.1 Vibrio sp. 10N.261.51.F12
ACGGATCATGGTGATGGCAACTACACCTTTGCACCGAATGAAAACTTTAATGGTGATGTACCACTCAGCTTTGGGGTATCCGACGGCACTGAAGTCACGCATGCCGCTCTCAATATTGAGGTTGAAGCCGTTAATGATTTGCCGGTATTAGGCAGCACTACGTACAGTGTCGACGAAGATAACGTTCTGATATTTAACGAAAGTCAATTGCTGGCTAACGCCACCGACGTGGAAGGCGATGTCAATCTCGTGGGCGTAAGCTATTCCGGTGCCGACGGTATATTTACCGTCAACGATAATGGGACATGCAGCTTCGCACCCAACGATGATTTTAATGGCTTAGTTACGTTGGATATCGTCATCGAAGATGAGGACGGTGCTCAAGTTGAAGCAACCATCAATGTTGACGTGCTGGCGGTAAACGATGCGCCAGTGAGTGGCTCGATTGCTTACACACTTAACGAAGATGGCGAAATCACGCTCTCCCAAACGCAATTATTATCACAAGCCTCTGATATTGAGGGGGACAGCTTAACCGCGAGTAATGTGTCAGTGAATGGCAATGCGAGTGTGGTCGAAAACCCGGACGGCTCATACACCATCACGCCAGCACAAGATTATAACGGGGATATTGGACTCAGCTTTGATATCTCAGATGGCACGGACACCATTATTGCCGGCGGTAACCTCACCGTCGACCCCATAAATGATTTGCCGACAACCGAAACGGTTCAAGCTAATGTCGACGAAGACCACAGTATTACCGTAACACAAGCACAGCTGTTGGCGAACGCCGCGGATATTGATGGCGATGCACTTTCTGCTTCCAATTTATCGGCAGACAATGCCACGATTGTCGATAACGAAGATGGGACCTTTACCATCACACCCGATGCCAACTTCAATGGCTTAATCGATGTGGCTTATGACTTAAGTGACGGCAGCACGCCTGTGGCCGGTAACCTTGCCTTGACGGTTGACCCCGTCAACGACGCGCCAATTATCTCCGCCGATGTCGCCATTACTATCGACGAAGACGGATCTTATACCGTCACACAAGAAGAGCTGTTGCAATACGCGACGGACATTGAAAATGATGACATGACGGCGGCCATCGGAGAGCAAGGTGAAGAAACCACCGTAACGGGCACTGTACTCAATGCCGAAAATGGCCAACCTGTCGCAGGGGCAGACGTCACACTCAGTGATGACGTGGGTAACACGACGACGGTGCAGACCGACGAACAGGGCAGTTATAGCGTGACTTGCTCTGTGTTTGAACAAGGCACCATCACCATCGAGCAAGAAGGGGCGATTACCAACTCCTTCCTTGTGCCAGCCGGTGAAAATACCGACAGCGGTGTGATTTCCTTATCGGATGTGATGGACGCGACCGATATGCGAATCGTCGTGACATGGGGGGAATCCCCACGAGATATGGACAATCACCTTTGGTTGTACGATACCGAGACCGGCGCTGAGCTCGACCACATTTTCTATCAAGATATGAGCCACAACCTCGGCGATGGCACGGTTCAGCAAGATGTTGATGACACCAATGGTCACGGCCCTGAAACGATTACCATCCCCAACTATCAAGACGCGAACATGCACTACTCAGTGCACAACTACACCAATCGAAGTTGGGATGTGGAGGGCGTCGAAGAGGTGCAAGTTCAAGTGTTTGTTGGCGA
>NZ_JBFROV010000076.1:0-258 GCF_041471725.1 Vibrio sp. 10N.261.51.F12
ATCCTGCACGACCCACCATTCTTTCCCACGAAGGAATTAAAACTAAATGTGGGCGATTAGCTCAGTTGGGAGAGCACCTCCCTTACAAGGAGGGGGTCACTGGTTCGAGCCCGGTATCGCCCACCACTCTCTAAATATTTTTGGAAGACTCAATCCAAACCACTACTTTTGTTGTTGGTTTGCATTTTTGACTCTGAAAGTCCTTAGAAAGTGCTTTTTAGTACGCGTTTCGAAAGAAACATGCTCTTTAACAATTTG
>NZ_JBFROV010000077.1:0-216 GCF_041471725.1 Vibrio sp. 10N.261.51.F12
AGGCTCCGATGTCGATGGCAACGTGGCGTCGTACGCCTTAGCGACCGATATCCCTGATGGCAAAGGGTCATTAAGCTTCAACAATGGCACCTATACCTTTGATCCAGGTGAGGACTTCCAAGACCTGACTAATGGTCAATCTGAAGACGTGACTTTTACCTACGTTGCCATTGATAACGAAGGTTTGGCGAGCGAACCACAAACCATCACCATCAC
>NZ_JBFROV010000078.1:0-335 GCF_041471725.1 Vibrio sp. 10N.261.51.F12
TCTTTTACAACATCTGTCGTGGCACCGCTGATAAACGTTTCGTCTTCCGCGCCGTTCACCGTCACACTGATGGTGTGCTCGGTGCCATCGGCTGAGGTCACGATAAAGGACTCAACTAAGGTGTCGCCCACATCGAGGGCTTGCACCTCAGATAGGGTGTTATCAATGGTGTAGGTCCACGTGCCGTCGGCAAGGATGGATAGGCTGCCCAGCGTAGTGCCTACCGACGTCCCTGCGCCTGCGTTAAAGACATTTTCACCGGCGTCTTCATCGCTGATGACCAGCTGCTCGGTCGCAACGAGGTTATTACCCACAACCGCGACATCTTCGGTGAG
>NZ_JBFROV010000079.1:0-1133 GCF_041471725.1 Vibrio sp. 10N.261.51.F12
GATGGCAACGGCCTCACACCGGTGGGCACCTTAACCATTGATGCCACCGGGGCGTGGAATTACGAAATTGACAACACCGACAGCTCAGTGCAGTCGCTTTCTGAAGGCGAAACGCGCACCGAGACCTTCCAAGTACTCAGTGAAGACGGCACTACCCACAACATCGTGATTACCATCACCGGTGTTAACGACTTACCGAGCATTGTCAGTGGTGCCAGCGATGACGCCACCGAAGACGCGGCGGTCGACTTAGATACTGACGGCAACTTAGTCGCCAGCAATACCTTAGTGATCAGCGATACAGACGCCAATGAAGAGACCTTCATTGCGGGCTCTGGCGTGTCAGTAGGTACCACATATGGCTCATTGACGATTGGCAGCGATGGTCAATGGACCTACACCGTCGACAACAGCTCCAAACCAATCCAATCTTTGGATATGGGCGATACGCTAACCGAATCCTTTATCGTGAAAAGCGCCGACGGCACCGAGCACACCATTACGGTGACCGTGAATGGCACAGAAGATCCAAGCATAATCAGTAGTTATGAGCCGGGCTCGGTGATTGAAGATACGGCGGGCATTTTGACCGACAGCGGTGATATTGATATCGCCGATGCCGACAGCGGCGAAGCACAGTTCGATACTACGCGTGTCGAAGGCCAGCAAAATGGCAATGGCGACTCACCACTGGGCAGCTTAACCATTACCGCTGATGGGCAGTGGAGCTACAGCGTTGATAACTCATTAACGGGTGTGCAAGAGCTGGGTGACGGCGACAGCCGTGACGAGGTGTTCCGCGTGTACTCGATTGATGGCAGCAGCTATCAAGACATTGTTGTGACCATTCAAGGGGTGGACGGCGCGCCGACCATCGTCAGTGGTGATAGCGATGAACTCACCGAAGATGTCGCGGTTGTGGGTAATAACCTCGTTGCGACCGAGCAGCTGGTCATCAGTGACGAAGACGCGGGTGAAAACGTCTTTAATGCTGGAGTAGGAACGTCGGTTGGCACCACATTAGGCAGCCTGTCTATTTTGGCGGACGGCACGTGGACCTACATCATCGATAACACCTTAACGCAGGTGCAAGCGCTTGATGTGGGTGACACCCTAGTTGAGTCCTTTATTGT
>NZ_JBFROV010000080.1:0-702 GCF_041471725.1 Vibrio sp. 10N.261.51.F12
TCCATCGGAAGCAGAAGGCACCGTTGTTGAAAACGATAACCTGGTTGAACTAACAGATAATGGCACGTTGCAACTGTCGGATGTGGATGGCAGTGATGAAGAATCGTTCCAAATTGACCCGGATACAATCACCTCAACGAGTACACTCACAGGCTCAACGGGTGAGGCGTTAGGTGAGCTGACAATCAATGCCATTGGTGAATGGGAGTACGATATTCCCAATGGCTACGTGGAGTATTTAGGAAAAGACGAAACTGCCACCGAAGTCTTTACGGTTCAATCATCTGATGGAACTACTCATGACATTACGATCACCATTGTCGGTACCAACGATGCAGCTGTAATTATAAGCGGTGATACATCTGAACTCACCGAAGATGTCGCGGTGGTAGGTAATAACCTCATTGCGACCGAGCAACTGGTCATCAGCGATGAAGACGCAGGTGAAAATGTCTTTAATGCCGGGGCCGGTACCTCGGTAGGCACCACGTTAGGCAGCCTGTCTATTTTGGCGGACGGCACGTGGACCTACACCATCGATAACACCTTAACACAGGTGCAAGCCCTTGATGTGGACGATACCTTAGTTGAGTCCTTTATCGTGACCTCGGCGGACGGTACCGAGCACACCATCAGTGTGACGGTGAACGGCGCGGAAGATGAAACGTTTATTAGCGGTGCTACGACAGATGTTGTAAAAGA
>NZ_JBFROV010000081.1:0-1003 GCF_041471725.1 Vibrio sp. 10N.261.51.F12
CACTGTTTCTTTCAAGGCTGTAGTACCGGAGTCATGTCGATGGAGAGCCAAAGATTGGACCTAGCTAGGGTGATTGGAACTGAAGTCACTCTGAAGTTATGTTACTGCAATGCCATTATCGAAAAGTAATTAACTGGTCTTGGCTGATCGAATTGTGTTGTTTCTTCACCACATATAATGAGGCTCTCTTTTATCGGTTCTTCTGTTAGAACAGAATCACTGAAGGGAATACCAATGACATAGTATCCCAGTATCCCATCAGTCATTGTTCTAGGACGGATACTGTATCTCCAAGGCTGCTCAATAGGATCACCAAAATGTTGCTCTATGAACTTGTACGCTTCCGCAGCTTTAGCCCAAGAAATATAGGCGATAGCTAAAAGTAATGGGTTATTTTTCTTATCCTTATTGTTTACCTCTTCATCAAGGCTGACTTCATACCCTAATGCTTCACTCGCCCAATGTGACTCTAGCTGGCGCTGCTTATTTGAAGCTCGCTCAGCGATTTCAGAATACTTAAATACTTCAGGAAAAAAGTGTTCGCTTTCAATAAGTGCCCGAAAAATCAGATTGCTATCAAGTGGTATTGGCAAAGAATCCAATTCATTGCCTATGGCGCTTAATTCCTGTCTGTGATTATTCAATAGATGGTTGGCTAAGTGATCTGTTTTCGTAGCTAAGTGCACTGGTGAGTAGTTAGAAAGAAACTGAGCTAACTTTGTATCGCTTGATTCTATTTGGGTGCTTTTAATGCCTGCATGATCAAAGCTCACGCTCATAGCTAGATTATAGGCACTCCTTTTTTTACTATTCTGAAGCCCATTGATGACATCGATTTCAAAATGATAGAGATCTTTTATGCTGTCGATTGCCCATAGGTGAGTGCATTGAACTCGTTGAGTAAAGGCTGGATGCCAAAGGTTCAAATAGTATTGGCTACAAATCTTTTTAGCCATTCCATTCATTACTGAGCCATTTACAACTAAATCTAGAAAGCCAAAAT
>NZ_JBFROV010000082.1:0-689 GCF_041471725.1 Vibrio sp. 10N.261.51.F12
AACCCTTGAACCAATGGGTCTGTATTAGGAATGGTGAAGGTCCAGTTGCCGTTTTCATCAATGACCAACTCACCATCGGCGAAGTTATCAGCGCCCGCCGTGACATCGGTTTTAAAGACGGATTCGTCTTGGTCAACGTCACTGATGTCAACCTTCGCGCCCACGGTGAGGTCGCCGGTGAGGTCATCAATGTCGTCTGTATTGTCTTCGGTCACTTGACCGGCGGAGGTGCCTGAAATCACTGGCACATCGTTCGTGCCCACTATCGTAATAGTAATATCGTGCTCGGTCCCATCCGCTGATTTCACGGTGAACACTTCGGTCGCGGTATCACCTGCCCCTAGGTATTCCACCGCGTCATTAGCAATCGCGTAATTCCACGCACCAGCTGCCGAGAGCGTTAACACGCCTAACGCCGCGCCCGTTGAATTATCTAATGTACTGCTCGACGTCATCGTCGTGGGATCGGTTTGGAAGACTTCTTCCGCTGCCCCATCCACATCCTCGAGGATCAAGACACCGTTATCTGT
Organism: Vibrio sp. 10N.261.51.F12; assembly: GCF_041471725.1. Classification (NCBI taxonomy): domain Bacteria; kingdom Pseudomonadati; phylum Pseudomonadota; class Gammaproteobacteria; order Vibrionales; family Vibrionaceae; genus Vibrio; species Vibrio sp. 10N.261.51.F12. Next base: position 531 of record NZ_JBFROV010000082.1, read on the forward strand.
CAGCGTCGCTAACGTATCGGTTTCCGTCACAAGCCCTTCATCATCCGTGGCATCGGTTAACGTTGAAGCGTCATTGACCCCAACGATATCCACGGTGATCGTGTGCTCGGTGCCATCGATGGTTTCCACCGTGAAGGTTTGCGTCGCCACTTCCCCTTC
>NZ_JBFROV010000083.1:0-272 GCF_041471725.1 Vibrio sp. 10N.261.51.F12
TCGTAATCCCAAGACCCATCCGCGCTCAAGGTCAGGGTGCCTACCGCGCCCTCTTCACCGCCCGTTAAGGAGCTCACCGAGGCGAATGTAGCAGGGTCCGTTTGGAACACGGCTTCATCCGCGCCATCCACATCCTCGATAGTCAGTTTGCCTGCGTCGCTCAGCGTCACTTGCATGTCATCTTCTGTCACCGCGCCGGTCGCGTCGGTTGCATCAATCACCAGTGTCGGCACATCGTTCGTCCCAACAATATCCACCGTAATGGTGTGCTC
>NZ_JBFROV010000084.1:0-272 GCF_041471725.1 Vibrio sp. 10N.261.51.F12
TCGTAATCCCAAGACCCATCAGCGCTCAAGGTCAGGATACCTACCGCACCGTCTTCACCGCCCGTTAAGGAGCTCACCGAGGCGAAGGTCGCTGGGTCCGTTTGGAACACGGCTTCATCCGCGCCATCCACATCCTCGATAGTCAGTTTACCCGCGTCGCTCAGCGTCACTTGCGAGTCATCTTCTGTCACCGCGCCGGTCGCGTCCGTTGCATCGGTCACCAGTGTCGGCACATCGTTCGTTCCAACAATGTCCACCGTAATGGTGTGCTC
>NZ_JBFROV010000085.1:0-1208 GCF_041471725.1 Vibrio sp. 10N.261.51.F12
ATCGTTGGGGTCAATGACGCTTCAACGTTAACCGATGCAACGGATGATGAAGGGCTTGTGACGGAAACCGATACGTTAGCGACGCTGACGGATAACGGTGTCTTGATCCTCGAGGATGTGGATGGGGCAGCGGAAGAAGTCTTCCAAACCGATCCCACGACCATCACCTCAACCAGTACGCTTGATGGTTCAACTGGAACGGCGCTGGGTATATTAACTATCTCAGCCGCAGGGGCATGGGATTACGCTATCGCCAATGATGCGGTGGAATACCTGGGTGAGGGCGATACGGCGACGGAAATTTTTACCGTCAAATCGGCCGATGGGACGGAGCATGATATTACCGTCACCATTGTGGGCACGAACGATGTGCCAGTGATTTCAGGTACTTCATCAGGCCAAGTGACCGAAGACAATACCGACGACATTGATGCTCTTACGGGTGACCTCACCGTAGGCGCGAAGGTCGACATCAGTGACGTTGACCAAGAGGAATCCGTCTTTAAAACCGATGTCACGACGGGCGCTGATAACTTCGCCGATGGTGAGTTGGTCATTGATGAAAACGGCAACTGGACCTTCACCATTCCTAATACAGACCCATTGGTTCAAGGGTTAGGGGAAGGCGAAGTCGCCACGCAAACCTTCACGGTTGAAACCGCGGATGGCACCGAGCACACCATTACGGTGGACATTGTTGGAACGAACGATGTGCCGACATTGGTGACCGATGCAACCGACGCGACCGGCGCGGTGACAGAAGATGACTCGCAAGTGACGCTGAGCGACGCGGGCAAACTGACTATCGAGGATGTGGATGGCGCGGATGAAGCCGTGTTCCAAACGGACCCGGCGACGTTCGCCTCGGTGAGCTCCTTAACGGGCGGTGAAGACGGTGCGGTAGGTACCCTGACCTTGAGCGCTGATGGGTCTTGGGATTACGACATTCCGAACGCGGCGGTGGAGTATCTGCCGGCTGGCGTCACGGCGACGGAGACCTTTACGGTCTTGTCAAAAGACGGCACCCCGTTTGAGGTGGTCATCACCATCACGGGTACCGATGATGCGCCCGTGATTGGTGGCAATTCAGAGGGCACGATAACGGAAGACTATGCCCCTGATATTGTCGACATCGGTGGTGTCGACAACCTTCGCTTTGCAGACCAAGCGACCATTACAGATAAAGATGCGGGGGAATCGACGTTCGA
>NZ_JBFROV010000086.1:0-334 GCF_041471725.1 Vibrio sp. 10N.261.51.F12
TTAAGTGAACGGCATTACCGGCTATGGGTGCTGTTTTTTTATTTATATCTTTAGAAGTACATTCCGCCACCAAGGCTGATGTCAGCGCTAGACAGCGACGCTAAGCCTTATTAATACTCAGCCTGATGGTCTTGGAAATAAACGTCTGCGTCCATTTTTTCACCACCCGCGAGTGTGCATTGATTAGACGATTCTTGGAACGTGCCGCCGTTAGCAATACAAAAGCGTCCAGCTTCATTTGTTGTATTAATCGGTATATCGTTCTCACCTTGTGTCGCGCAGCCCATTAATGTAAGCGCGGACAAGAGCGTTAGGGCTTTGTTTCCTAATTGGA
>NZ_JBFROV010000087.1:0-459 GCF_041471725.1 Vibrio sp. 10N.261.51.F12
TCGTCTTGGTCAACGTCACTAATGTCAACCTTCGCGCCCACGGTGAGGTCGCCCGTTGTGCTATCAATGTCGTCGGTATTATCTTCGGTCACTTGGCCAGCGGAGGTGCCGGAAATTACCGGCACATCGTTCGTGCCTTCTATCGTGATGGTCACCACGTGGGGTGTACCGTCTGCTGACAACACAGTGAAGGTTTCGGTTGCCGTGTCACCCTCACCAAGGTACTCAACGTAACCATTAGGGATATCGTACTCCCATTCACCAATGGCATTGATTGTCAGTTCACCTAACGCCTCACCCGTGGAGCCTGTGAGTGTACTCGTTGAGGTGATTGTATCTGGATCAACTTGGAACGATTCTTCATCACTGCCATCCACATCAGACAGTTGCAACGTGCCATTATCTGTTAGTTCAACCAGGTTATCGTTTTCAACAACATTGCCTTCTGCTTCCGATGGA
>NZ_JBFROV010000088.1:0-754 GCF_041471725.1 Vibrio sp. 10N.261.51.F12
GACCCAGGACCCAGGACCCACCCACAAGGACGTCAGTTTGAACCTTAAGCCATATCTTCTCGCGTGCGCCATACTTTTTCTCACCGCCTGCTCGCAACGCTTTCAAGACGTGAATGCCACCATGGCTGAAGCCGTGTTTGGGGCCGATGACATTGAGTTCAACGCCGAGAACATCAATAAGCTCCCCTACGCCAGCGCCTATGTTCGAATTAACGAAGGGCCACAAATCTTTATGGTATTGGCCTTTGCCGAGCCCAACACTAAAACCAGCAAAACTCAATATAAATGGATGTCTTCAGACCGAGCCGTGATCATCACCGAATCTGGCCGCATCGTAAAAACCATCGGGCTTTACGGTGGCAACCTAGCTGGCGTGTCTCGCACACAACAAACCGATACCTCTTGGCAAGTCACCTATGATTGGATGCCAAAATACCAATATGGCTACGACGGTATAGCCCTGCAAACTAAGCGTGGCGACGAGCGCATTACAACGGCAGTGAAATCGTACGACACCCAAAAAGTCACAGAAACCGTCACATTTGATGCCATTGACGCAAAAATAGTTAACAGCTACTGGAAAGACAAAGAAACCGGCCAAGTCATTAAAAGCGTTGAACAGCTAGGACCGGATATGACCACGATAGAAATAACGTTGCTGAAAGTGCCGACGGTATAGGGGGGAAAGCGGCCCTGGGGAAGAGAGGTTCCTAGTTCCTAGGGGGTCGTGGCGAAAGCTACGTTAATCGCTTGA
>NZ_JBFROV010000089.1:0-206 GCF_041471725.1 Vibrio sp. 10N.261.51.F12
TCGACAATATCAGGGGCATAGTCTTCCGTTATCGTGCCCTCTGAATTGCCACCAATCACGGGCGCATCATCGGTACCCGTGATGGTGATGACCACCTCAAACGGGGTACCGTCTTTTGACAAGACCGTAAAGGTCTCCGTCGCCGTGACGCCAGCCGGCAGATACTCCACCGCCGCGTTCGGAATGTCGTAATCCCAAGACCCATC
>NZ_JBFROV010000090.1:0-262 GCF_041471725.1 Vibrio sp. 10N.261.51.F12
TGACTTCAAAGCGCTCTATTCGAGTCTCACCGTCACCCAGCTCTTGAACCCCTTCAAGGCTGTTCACGACTCGGTAAGACCAAGTACCATCGGCTTGAATGGTTAACTCACCCAGCGGTTGTTGGCCATCGGCATTCGCAACCTTAGTCACCGCTGTACTGAAGGCATTCTCACCCGCATCCAAATCGGCTATATCAAGTTTGCCATCACCCAGCAACTCACCCGCGACAGCACCTGTGTCTTCTTTTACAACATCTGTCGT
>NZ_JBFROV010000091.1:0-235 GCF_041471725.1 Vibrio sp. 10N.261.51.F12
AATGGTGGGTCGTGCAGGATTCGAACCTGCGACCAATTGATTAAAAGTCAACTGCTCTACCAGCTGAGCTAACGACCCTTTTTACTTCTAAAAAGAAGTGGTATCCCGTAGGGGAGTCGAACCCCTGTTACCGCCGTGAAAGGGCGGTGTCCTAGGCCTCTAGACGAACGGGACACTGCGCGTAAGTGTTGGGCACTTACATCTCTTTTACATTATAAACCTAATCAATCTGTGT